>NC_009655.1:1800000-2100000 GCF_000017245.1 Actinobacillus succinogenes 130Z | reverse complement strand
TTCAGGCCCCATTACGTGTACGATACCTTGTTGTTTAGTATTCATATCGAATAATTCGATACCTGTGGCTTTACAGTTTTTGTCCAATTCCAACACTTGAATTTTGGCCTGACCTTCAAGCAGATTCACATCGCGCACTTGAGTTGAAATGCTGTGATCCATGGTACCGAATGTTTTATTCACTTGGCGTACTTGACGTCCTGCTACGCGCAAACCGTCGAACGCTTGCGGTGAGGTTACTTCGTGAATCAAATGACGGTTAATGTAAAGAATCGGCGTTTCGCCTTCCGCTTCGTACACCACATGTGCATCAAACAATTTTTGGTAAAGTGTTTTTCCCATTGTTCACTCCGATTGGTAGGGTGGGCATGCCAGCCCACCAATAAATTCGTTAAAGTTAGGGAGGGCTTGCCAGCCCACCGAATTTGCAAAATTAGTCGAAAAATGACCGCACTTTTATTGGAGGGCTGGCAAGCCCATCCTACGGATTAGATCGCATTCGCAATCAATGTACCCATTTCTGCAGTTGAAACAGGTGTTGAATTATCCGCTAAATCACCCGTGCGATAACCTGCCGCCAATACGCTTTGTACCGCATTTTCGATGGCATCTGCCGCTTCGTTTAAATTAAAACTGTAACGCAACATCATGGCCGCGGAAAGAATTTGCGCAATCGGATTGGCAATGTTTTTACCTGCGATATCCGGGGCGCTACCGCCTGCCGGTTCGTATAATCCGAATTCTTCCTCGTTTAAACTTGCGGAAGGCAACATCCCCATTGAACCGGTGATCATCGCCGCTTCGTCAGAAATAATATCGCCGAAAATGTTTGAACAAAGCAATATATCGAAACTTTCCGGTGCTTTGATTAATTGCATCGTAGCATTGTCGATATACATATTTTCAACGGTTACTTCCGGATATTCTTTGGCAATTTCCGCCACGGTTTCGCGCCATAAAATTGAGGCTTGCAGTACGTTCGCTTTATCCACCGAGGTGACGTGTTTGCGGCGTTTCATTGCCGCTTCAAATGCCGCGCGGGCAATGCGCTCGATTTCGAATTTGTAGTAGACCTCGGTGTCGAATGCTTTAGTTTGTGAACCTTCGCCTTCACGGCCTTTAGGCTGACCGAAATAAATACCGCCGGTTAATTCGCGTACTACTACCATATCGAACCCTTTCGCCGCAATATCTGCACGTAACGGACAGAATTTTTCTAAGCCTTTATATAATGTTGCCGGGCGCAAATTGCAGAATAACTTGAAATGTTTACGCAACGGTAATAAGGCGCCGCGTTCCGGCTGTCGATCCGGCGGCAGATGCGTCCATTTCGGTCCGCCTACCGAACCGAATAAAATTGCGTCTGCATCATCACAGCCTTTTAAGGTTTCCGCCGGTAACGGTTCGCCTTTTGCATCAATTGCCGCTCCGCCGACCAGGTATTCGCTGAAATTTAATTTAAAGCCGTATTTTGCCTGTACTTTGTCTAATACTTTAATGGCTTCCGCCATGACTTCAGGACCGATACCGTCTCCCGGGAGAACGGCTACGTTGTATGTTGTCATTTACATTTCCTATACTTGTTAAAATTCGTTTAATTTTGACCGCACTTTTAATCTCCGCGATCTTTTGAGTTTCCCCTAATCCCTCTTTACAAAAGAGGGGAATGCCATTTTCACAAATAAATGGTTTTTCCTCATCAGTCCCCTTGTTTAATAAAGCGGGGACTTGGGGAAATTTTAAGAATTAACGCTTTAAATCTTTCGTTAAATCCGCGACTTTTTGCGAACGGTAAATGGCATTGATAGCATGAACTAATGCCAGTGCCGAGGACTCGACTATATCCGTTGCCAAGCCCACTCCGTGGAATTTTCGACCTTGATATTCTACCACAATATCCACTTGTCCGAGAGCTTCGGCGCCTTCGCCTTTTGCTGTGAGATTGTAATGAGACATTTTCAAGTCCATACCTACAATTTGCATAATGGCGTTATACACTGCATCCACCGGTCCGTTTCCGCCGTTTGAAGTTTGATTAATGCGTTTGCCGTCCAATTCTACTTGAACAAATGCCGATGCGGGAAGCGTGCTGATGGTTTGCGATGTGATAACGTCCAACTTCAAACGATCTTCATCCCCTTGCTGCATATCGATAAAGGCAAGCGCTTCTAAATCGTAATCGAATACCTGACCTTTTTTATCCGCCAGTTTCAAGAATGCGTCGTATAATTTATCCAAATCGTAATCCTGCTCGGTGTAACCCATATCCGCCATATGGCCTTTCACCGCCGCACGGCCGGAACGAGCGGTTAAATTCAATTTCTCTTTTTTCAGACCGATAGTTTCGGGCGACATAATTTCGTAGGTATTTTTGTTCTTCAGCATACCGTCTTGGTGAATACCCGATGAATGAGAAAACGCATTTTCGCCCACGATAGCTTTGTTCGGTTGAATCGGCATATTACAAATTTGGCTGACCATTTGGCTGACACGGTGAATTTCCTGAGTGTTAATGCGGGTGTCTACACCAAATAAATCCTGACGGGTTTTTATTCCCATCACGACTTCTTCAAGGGCGGTATTTCCCGCTCGTTCGCCGATACCGTTGACGGTACATTCGATTTGGCGCGCACCGTTTAATACTGCGGTTAATGAATTGCCCGTCGCCATACCCAAATCGTTATGGCAGTGAACGGAAACTATCGCTTTGTCGATATTCGGTACGCGGTTCATTACCTGATGAATGATATTGCCGTATTCCGTCGGTAAGCAGAAACCTACGGTATCAGGAATATTCACAGTGGTTGCGCCCGCATCGATAGCGGCTTCAACCACCCGGCAAATATTGTCAATTCCCGTACGTCCGGCGTCTTCGCAAGAAAATTCTACATCGTCGGTGTATTGGCGGGCGCGTTTTACCGCGGCGACCGCCATTTCCACCACATCATCGAAAGAACGCTTTAATTTGGCTTCTACGTGTAACGCAGAGGTGGCGATAAAGGTATGAATACGGAAACGTTGCGCCGCTTTCAAGGCTTCCGCCGCCGCATCGATATCTTTGTTCACCGCCCGGGAAAGTCCGCAAACAATACTGTTTTTTACGTGTTGCGCGATGGTTTGTACGGATTCGAAATCTCCTGCAGAGGAAACCGGGAATCCCACTTCCATTACGTCTACGCCCAAACGTTCCAATGCTAAGGCGATCTGCAATTTTTCTTTTACGGTTAAACTTGCTTTTAATGCTTGTTCGCCATCACGCAAAGTGGTGTCGAAAATAATGACGCGATCTTGAGCCATATTAATGTCCTTGCTAAATATGAAAAAACCCGCTTAAAGTGCGGGTAAATTTGGAAGTTTTTCGAATGTATGCTGCATTTCTTTCGTCCACAACTTAACCGCACAAAAACTGTGATAATCGTAAGTTAAGTAGTAGAGAAACAAAGTAGAACATAGAAAACCCTGTAAATGTAATTGAATTGCGGTCAATCTTACTGATTTAAATAGCACTGTCAATGGTTTTTTTAGATAAATATTTGTTTTTTAATGGGTTTTAGGTAGATGTTTGAAATTAATGTGCTGAATATTGTTGTTTTTTTAGTATAAAATACTAAATTAACGGAGAAGTAAAGCGTTTATCCCTGAGTTTCCGGCGTTTTACCGATTATCGATATTTCATCTGAAAAATAAAACTTTCCGCCTGACAACAGAATATAAATTTCGTTTTGAGGTGAAATCGATCATCTTGTGAAGAAAGCTTACTTTGAATTACGCAAGGTTCGGTTCTATCTTACGGGCTATAGCCGTTAGCCGGTTCAGCTCTTGCCGCGCTTCGTTTTCTGTGGTGAAAATCTGTTGGAAATCGACCGCACTTTCGCTGCCGTCGAAGAATTCTGTGGTTTTCTTCTTAGAACAGCCGCTGTTTTCCAGAATTTTTTGTTGTAGCGTTTGGGTCATGTTTTTCTCCTGTTACTGGATATATTCTAACCCGTTGTTACGCTTTTTCCCAACGGGTGTTAATTAACTGGTCGGATCAGCTTCGAATATAATAAATAAATTTGCACCGGATTTCAGCTTTATTTAGAATCCGGCTGTTTTTTTAAGCGGGTGTAATCCAGGGAACCGATTTAATGAATAAATTTGTTGTAAAAATGCTGACAACTTCAGCGTTAGCCCTTTGTGCCGGCGCGGTTCACGCAGCGGCTTTTCAGTTGCAGGAAGTGACGACGGCGGGTTTAGGGCGGGCTTACGCCGGTGAAGCGGCGATTGCCGGTAATGCGGGCGTAGTGGCGACCAATCCGGCGTTAATGAGTCAATTTAAACGCCCCGAAATTTCAATGGGCGGCATTTGGGTGAACCCAGGCGTTAATATTGAAGGCGACATCGGCGTACCGGCAATGGGATACCGCATAGATGCCGGTTATTCCGACGCTATTGTAAGTAAATTATTGCCTAATGCTTATTGGATTTATCCTATTGACGATAAATTTTCCGTGGGCGGCGGAGTCAATGTCAATTACGGATTGGCAACCGAATATAATGCGGATTATAACGCCGGTTTAATGGGCGGTACGACGGATTTAACCACTATAAATCTGAACCTGAGCGGGGCGTACCGTTTAAATGATCATTGGAGTTTTGGCGTAGGGGTGGACGTAGTTTATGCCGAAGCGAAGTTATCACGTCGGGTCGGTGGTCTGGCACCTTTATTAAACGCCCGTTTGGCGATGGCGGGTATGCCGGCGACCGTTTCGTCGACGGATTTTGTAACGGATCTGAAAGGAGATGACTGGGGAATCGGTTATAACGCCGGTGTGACATATCAAATCAATCCGAATCACCGTTTCGGTTTAGCTTATCATTCTAAAGTGAAAATTAAATTTGACGGTACGATTGAAAATGATTTGCCTGCCGGCATGGGCGGATTAACCGAACGTGACGGAACGGTTAATTTAAATTTACCGGATTATTGGGAGTTTTCCGGTTATCACAAGATCGCTTCGAACTGGGCGGTGCATTATAGCTATAAACTAACCAAATGGCGTCGTGTACAAACGTTGCAGGCTTATACCGATTCGGGTGTTCAGGTATTTGATAAAACCGAACATTTCGGTGATACTTCCCGCGTTGCCTTAGGCACCACTTATGATATAAACGATAAGTTAACATTGCGTGCCGGTATCGCTCATGACGAAGGGGCTGCGGGGCGTAAATCTTCGATATCCATTCCGGATACGCATCGCATGTGGTACAGCGTGGGCGCCACTTATCAGTTTACGCCGGAACTTTCCGTCGATGTGGCATACGCCTATGTACGCGGTAAAACCCGTACCTTTACGGAGGTGGAAAATATACGCGGGATTTCGGTGGAAGGTAACTACAAAGTACGTTCGCAAGTAAATCTTTACGGTTTGAACTTAAACTATCGTTTCTAATTTGTTTCCTTTATAATCGGGCGTAAGTTTTTTACGCCCTTTTATTTTATGAAACCGATTTATTATTGTTATTTTTCCTCGCCCGTGGGATGTTTGCTGCTGCTGGAGCAAGAGGGTAGGCTGACCAATCTGGATTGCGAAGCGGAACAAACGACGCCGAATCCCAAATGGATCCTTGATGAAAACCGCCCGCTCTTTGATGACGTGAAAGCGGCGTTAACCCGCTATTTTCAAGGTGAAAAAGAAACTTTTGCGCAGATTCCGCTGGCGCCGCAGGGAACGGAGTTTCAGCAATCCGTATGGACGGCGTTGCGGACTATTCCGTTGGGGGAAACCGCTACTTACGGCAGCGTTGCGCAGGCGATCGATAACCCGAAAGCCGTGCGCGCCGTGGGCGGGGCGGTAGGCAGCAATCCCATCAGTATTATTATTCCCTGCCATCGGGTGCTGGGTAAGAACCGTCAGTTGACCGGTTTCGGCGGCGGATTGCCGGTGAAACGGTTTTTACTGAATTTGGAAGGTATCGGCTATGTAGATAAAGGCGTGGAATACGTAAAACAGAAACTGTTGAAAAAGTATAAAATCTGAATGACGGATTTTAAAAAGCAAAAACTCACGAAATTTTGACCGCACTTTATGAAAATCACCAGCCCTTCTTCAGAAACCGAACTGTTTAATCGTGCGAAATCCATTGCGGGTTTAACGCTGGGGGAACTGGCGGCGGAACTTAATGTTTCCGTGCCGGCGGATTTGAAGCGCAATAAAGGCTGGGTAGGGCAATTACTGGAAACTGCGCTGGGCGCCGAAGCGGGGAGTAAACCCGAACAGGATTTCTCTCATCTCGGTATTGAGCTCAAAACCATTCCCATCAATAGACAGGGGTATCCCTTGGAAACCACTTTTGTCAGTCTTGCTCCGTTGGTACAAAATTCGGGCGTTAACTGGGCGCATTCGCACGTTAAACACAAATTATCCAAAGTATTATGGATCCCCGTACAGGGCGAACGACAGATTCCCTTGGCTGAACGTTATATCGGTGCGCCGTTGTTATGGCAACCCAATACGGAACAGGAAGCTCGTCTCCGTCGCGATTGGGAAGAATTGATGGATTACATTGTATTGGGCAAAATTCATCAAATTAACGCAACGCTGGGCGAGGTGTTACAACTGCGTCCGAAAGGCGCCAATAACAAAGCCCGGACGCAAGGTATCGGACAACGGGGCGAGCTTATCGAAACCCTACCGTTGGGTTTTTATTTGCGCAAAGAATTTACCGCCGAAATTCTGCAACATTTTTTCGCCGCCTGATTGCATTTTTTTACCAACCGGATATGATCGCGGGCTTCACTGTTTATTATATTCGCGTTTGGCACATTTTTTTGTGCGGTTAAATACCGAAGCAAACAATTCAATCGAATCAATACGGGAAAACCTATGAACCATCTCCTTTATTCTGTAGAAGATAAACCGCCTTTCGGGCTGAGTTTGTTACTTGCCGCGCAACATTTATTAGCCGCATTGGGCGGTATTATCGCCGTGCCTTTGGTGATCGGTAATGTCCTGAAACTGCCGACACCGGATACCATTACCTTAGTGAATGCGGCATTATTAGTATCGGGAATCGTGACGATTGTACAATGTCGCGGTTTGGGACCTATCGGTATTCGTCTGCCGAGCGTAATGGGAACGAGTTTTACCTTTGTTGCCGCCGCATTGGCGATTGGTTTCAGCGAATACGGTATTTCGGGGATTCTGGGTGCGTCCTTGGTGGGATCTTTGGTGATGATTGTGGGAAGTTTTTTTATGCCGTCGATTCGTAAACTGTTTCCGCCGGTAGTGACGGGAACGGTGGTCATGATGATCGGGTTAAGTCTGATTCCCGTAGCGGTGGACTGGTTTGCCGGCGGTCAGCGCGGTGACGCCGATTATGCGACGCCCGCTAATCTGATGATGGCGAGTTTTGTACTGGTGCTTGTTATTGTGTTGGTGCAATGGGGTAAAGGCATTTTCTCTGCGGCGGCTATTGTCATCGGTATGATGACGGGATATGTGGCGGCGTTATCGCTAGGTTGGGTGAGTTTCGACGGTGTAAAAAACGCCGACGTTTTTGCCGTGCCGCAACCGTTACATTTCGGTCTGTCTTTCCCTCTCTCCGGTATTATCGGTATGTCTATCGCTTATCTGGTGACGATTGTGGAATCCAGCGGTAACTTTTTGGCTTTAGGAAACGCCACGCAAACGGAAATCACCGGCAAACATTTGCGGGGCGGTGTATTGGCGGACGGGTTGGGCTCCGCTTTGGCGGCAATTATGTCGACTACGCCGTTTTCCTCATTTTCACAAAATATCGGTGTGATTTCTTTAACCGGCGTTGCCAGCCGTTATGTAGTAGCGTTAACCGGCGTATTATTGGTATTGGCGGGATTGTTTCCGGTATTCGGTGCGCTGATTGTGTCGATTCCGTTACCGGTATTGGGCGGCGCAGGGTTAATGATGTTTGCCATGATTATTGCGGCGGGTATTCAAATGTTGGATACGGTGGAACGCAGCCGTCGCAACGGACTGATTATTGCGATTTCCATCGGTTGCGGATTAGCCGTAACTACTCGTCCGGAATTATTGGATAAATTACCGCACTTCTTTAAAGAAGTGTTGGGGTCTGGCATTACGGTGGGATCGTTGCTTGCCATTATTCTGAACCTGATTTTGCCGGAAGAAAAAACATCTCAGGCGCAGGAATAATATAAAGAGAAACGCCCGTCGGATGCACCTGACGGGCGTTTAGTTATTCGTCAGCAATAAATTGGAATCTGGTGTGTTGCCGATAATGTTCGCCGGCTTTTAGCATACCGCCGTACCGCTGCCATTCCGGATGGTTCGGCGTATCGGGCAATGCCTGGGTTTCAAGCGCGATACCCTGATAATCCTGATATATACCGCCCGAGCGGGTCGGCACGCCTGTCAGATAATTTCCGGTATACACTTGCAATGCCGCTTGCGATGTACTGATTTTTAACTGTAGCGAACCGTCAGGTGCGGTCAAAATCGCCGCAGTTTTTGTTGCGGAGTCATTGAGCAGAAATGCGTGATCATATCCTTTTGTTGCCAGTTGTTCTTCCTGCAGGAAATCCTGTTTGATTGATTTTGGTTGGCGAAAATCGAAACTGGTTTCCCCGACATTTTTTAACGGCGCATTGGGAATACCTTCACTGTCTACGGGCAAAAATTGTATCGCGTTCAGCTGTAAAATATGCGTGCGCACATCACAGCCTTCACCGGCATTTTGTAAATTGAAATAGGCGTGATTGGTCAGATTGAGCGGTGTATCCTGATCGCATTTCGCTTCGTAGCTGACATTCAATCCGTTGTCGTCATCCAACTCATAGTGCGCGGTTACCTGCACATTACCGGGAAAGCCTTGGTCGCCGTCCTTCGAAAGCAGGGAAAAACGCACGAAATTTTGCCCGCACTTTTCGACCGTCCAGCGGCGTTTATCGAATCCCGAACCGCCGTGCAACTGATGCTTTCCCTGATTTGCCGTCAAAACGAACGTCCGTCCGTTTACTTGGAACCGACTATCGGCGATGCGGTTGGCGTAACGCCCGATACTGGCACCCAAGTAAGCGGTTTGTTTCGGATAATCTTCCGCTTTGCAGCCCAGCAACACTTCCCGTAGTTGTCCGTGAACCGGCACTTTGCAGGAAATCCACGTGGCGCCCCAGTCCATGATTTGAACCGTCATACCCTTGGCATTTTTAAGGGTAATAATTTGAAAAGGCGCGTTATCCGGTGCAAGTGCGGTAGTTTTTTCTAACATTGATGCACCCCTTGTGATGCCGTGCAGACGTAAAAACTCTCTTTCAAGCCTGTCCGTTTTTCATAGTTTTCTGCAATAATCTGACGCACTGCGTCTACTTTGTCTTTCGGTGCCAAACCAACGATACAGCCGCCGAACCCGCCGCCGGTCATGCGCGCACCGCCGGATTTGCCGATTACCGATTGCGCCAGTTCCACCAGATAATCGATTTCCGGTGTGGTGATTTCGAAATCGTCCCGCATGGATACGTGCGATGCGTTCATTAATTCGCCTAATCGGGAAATATCACTGTGATTCAGGGCATACGCCGCATCCAGTACCCGTTGGTTTTCCGTCACGATATGACGGGCGCGTTTAGCCGTGTCGGGGTCAAGTGCGGTCAATTCCGCCTCTCTTTTTTGGAATTGTTCTATAGACACGTCGCGCAACGCTTTCACGCCGAAAAATTTTGCCGCCGTCTCGCATTGTTGCCGGCGGGTATTGTATTCCCCGGTGACTAAATCGTGTTTCACATGGGAATTTACAATCATCACGGCGATGTCTTCCGGTACCGGCGTCGGTACGGTTTCGAGAGAACGGCAGTCAATCATCAGCAAATGATCCGCCTGACCTAAGGCGGAAATCAGTTGATCCATATTGCCGCAATTCGCGCCGACGAAGCGGTTTTCCGCTTTTTGCCCGATAAGCGCGATATCCGTGTTATTGAGCGGCAAATCGCCCAGTAATTGACAAAATTTTCCCACGGCCACTTCCAGTGATGCGGATGAACTTAATCCCGATGACAACGGCACATCGCCGCTGATAACCAAATCCGCTCCTTGTCGGAACTCGGGGCAACGTTCCTGTACGAATTTCACCACACCGCGCACATAACCCGTCCATTTTTTGGAGGGATTCGGGATGATCGGTTGATCCAAACGAAATTCATCAAATTCATCTAAATCCGCTGCATAGACGTTGAACCGGTGATCATCCCGTTTAGCGCCGCTGATCGCCGTACCGTAATTAATGGCGCACGGCATCACGAATCCGTCGTTGTAATCGGTGTGCTCGCCGATAATATTGACGCGACCGGGCGCATAAACATTAAGAGTAGGAGATTTTTGGTATTTTTGTCGGAATAGTTGTTTTGATTGTGATTTTGGGTGCATAAAATATCCTTTTTATGTTTGGGATTTCGTCCCGCGGGACGACCTACTTTTCTTTGCTCGTGCAAAGCAAAGTAGGCAAAAGAAACACGCCCTCGTTTTGCCTTGTTTCCTGAAAATCATAAAATTTGTAGAAAATCTTGTTTGTCTGAGCGTAGCGAGTTTACAAGATTTTCGTTAAACAAATTTTATGATTTTCAGGCGGCAAAAAGGGGGATTGCCGACACGCTAAAATTATAGTTTTTTGTCGATTATAAAAAACGTTCAAAATTTTGACCGCACTTAATTATGGTAATGCGTCAATGGGGTCCCCGTCTGAGGTGCCTGAGCGACTTGAAATTTTCAGAAAAATAAGTTTGTTTGAGCGTAGCGAGTTTACTTATTTTTCGTAAAGAAAATTTCAACTAAGCGAAGAACCGCACCGAAGTCGGGGTGCACTTTCTTTTGTATACTTTTCTTTGTACAAGCAAAGAAAAGTATGTTTACCTTTGGCGAAGCAAAGAAAGTAAGAATATTTACCGTAGTTTATAATGAACCTCACTTAATTCCCGTAATCTTGCCGCCGCTTGTTCCGCGGTTAAATCCCGTTGGCTTTCGCCCAGCATTTCATAACCCACCATAAATTTGCGTACGGTGGCCGATCTTAATAGCGGCGGGTAAAAATGAGCGTGCAGTTGCCAGTGTTCGTTATCTTCGGCGTTGAACGGAGCGGCGTGGAACCCCATAGAATACGGAAAGCTGGTTTCGAATAAGTTATCGTATTTGGTGGTTAGTTTTTTCAGTATTACCGCTAGATCCTGAGCTTGCCGTTCGGATAATTCGGTTAATCGCTTCACGTGACTTTTTGGCAACAACAAAGTTTCAAACGGCCAGACCGCCCAATACGGTACCACGGCGAGCCAGTGTTCGGTTTCCACCACAATGCGTTCTTTTTTTTCCAGTTCCCGCTTGGCGTAATCCATCAACATAACGGAACCTTGTCGTTGGTAATATTTTCGTTGATTGATGTCTTCCCGTGCTACTTCGTTCGGTAAAAAACTGTTTGCCCAGATTTGTCCGTGGGGGTGCGGATTGGAACAACCCATTGCGGCACCTTTATTTTCGAAAATCTGTACCCATGGATAGGTTTGTCCGAGTTCCTGCAGCTGTTGTTGCCAGACTTTAATTACTTCGGTGATTTCATTAACGGTTAATAAAGGCAAAGTTTTGCTGTGATCCGGTGAAAAACAGACGACGCGACTTTCACCGCGGGCGGGAGCCGTGCAAAAAAGCGGATCCTCATCTTGTTCCGGCATCGGCGTATCCTGCAGTAAGGCGGAAAAGTCGTTGCGGAATACATAAGGTTGTCGGTAATCGGGATTAGGTTCGCCGGTGATCCGCTTATTACCCGGACAGAGATAACAGTGCGGATCATAAGTCGGTTTTTGTTCTTCGTTGACTTTTTCCTGTTGACCTTGCCAAGGACGTTTGGCGCGATGGGGAGAGACGAGCACCCATTGATCCGTTAACGGGTTATAACGGCGGTGCGGGTGTTCCGTAGGGTCGAATAACGTAGTCATTGTGCCACTCCTTACAACTTGACTGTAAATGTTAACGTTATTGGTTATTCAATTTTGAAACGCCGTAAGAATACCATAATAAAATTTTTGCTTTGTGATCTGAATCACATTTTTATAAATAGCTGAAAGGGTTAATGTGAAATTGTGAGGTTGATCACGGTATTTTGCTGCTTTAACCGTTATATTCTCGCCAGCTGCAGGACGCAGCATTTTTAGGGTTTGTTGATAGGAACGTTTTTATGAAAGATAAACGGTTCCTGATAACTGTGTTATCGCATAGCCTCGGGCTGAGTGAAAAACGCCGTGAAGCACCCCTATGGATAAATTTGATTCTACTAACTGGAGAAGTAGCATTATGAAAAAATTAGGTCTAAGTGCAGTTGCATTGGCTGTTGGTCTAGTTGCCGGTATGAGTACCGCTCAAGCCGAAACCAAAATCGGTGTCACGATTTATAAATACGACGATAATTTCATGGCGTTAATGCGTAAAGAAATCAACAAGGAAGCAGAACAATTAAAAGATGTGAGATTGTTGATGAATGATTCTCAAAATGCCCAATCCATTCAAAACGACCAAGTGGACGTCTTAATATCCAAAGGCGTCAAAGCCTTAGCCATTAATCTGGTCGACCCTTCAGCCGCCCCAACTATTATCGGTAAAGCCAAACCGGATGATATTCCGGTGGTATTCTTTAATAAAGATCCTGGTGAAAAAGCGTTGGCAAAATACGATAAAGCCTATTATGTGGGGACTGATCCGAAAGAATCCGGCTTGATTCAGGGCGATTTGATTGCCAAACAATGGAAAGCCAATCCGGCATTAGACTTAAATAAAGACGGTAAAATTCAATATGTATTATTAAAAGGAGAGCCTGGACACCCGGATGCGGAGGCCCGTACTAAATACGTAATTGAAAAACTAAACGAATTAGGTATTCAAACCGAACAATTGTTTATGGATACCGGTATGTGGGATGCCGCGATGGCGAAAGATAAAACCGACGCTTGGTTATCCAGCGCTAGAGCCAACGAAATTGAAATGATTATTTCCAATAACGACGGTATGGCGATGGGCGCGTTGGAAGCCGTAAAAGCGCACGGTAAGAAATTACCGATTTTCGGTGTAGACGCCTTACCTGAAGTTCTGCAACTAATCAAGAAAGGCGATATCGCAGGTACTGTGTTAAATGACGGCGCCGGTCAAGGTAAAGCGGTAGTTCAGTTAGCCAATAACTTAGGACAGGGTAAAGATGCTGCGGAAGGAACCGAGTGGAAAGTGGAAAATAAGGTGGTTCGTATTCCTTACGTTGGCGTAGATAAAGACAATTTATCCGAATTTTTGAAATAATCGTACTGTGGGCACGTGTAACACGGAGTTATACGTGCCTGATTTTTATCATAATTTGTGGGGTGATGTATGACAGCACAAAGTAGTCAGGAAGTGCTACTCACAATGCCCAACGTTAGCAAGTCATTTCCGGGGGTGAAAGCCCTAGACCATGCCAACCTCTCCGTAAAATCTCATAGTGTTCATGCCTTAATGGGGGAGAACGGGGCTGGAAAATCAACTTTACTTAAATGCCTGTTCGGAATTTACGCTAAAGATGAAGGCGAAATTTTATTTTTAGGCAAACCCGTCAATTTTAAAACATCGAAAGAAGCCTTGGAAAACGGGATTTCCATGGTACATCAGGAATTAAACTTAGTCCGTCAGCGCAGTGTCATGGATAATCTCTGGTTAGGGCGTTATCCGTTAAAAGGCGTTTTTGTCGATCACAACAAAATGTATAACGACACCAAGGCGATTTTTGACGAATTAGGTATCGAGGTGGATCCGCGGGAAAAAGTGGCAAATCTTTCCGTTTCTCAGATGCAGATGATTGAAATTGCGAAAGCATTCTCTTATCAGGCCAGAATTGTGATTATGGACGAACCGACGTCGTCTCTTTCCGAAAAAGAAGTGGAGCATCTGTTTAAAATCATCGAAAAACTGAAAAACCGCGGTTGCGGTATTATTTATATTTCCCACAAAATGGATGAAATATTCAAAATTTGTGACGAAATCACTATTCTGCGCGACGGTCAATGGGTGAATACCGTCAATGTGAATGATACGACTATGGAGCAGGTCGTGGCGATGATGGTGGGACGCGAGTTAACCCAGCGCTTCCCTGAAAAAACCAATACGCCGAAAGAGGTGATTCTGGAGGTAGAACACTTAACGGCCCTTAATCAGCCGTCTATTCAGGATGTCAGTTTCCAATTGCGCAAAGGAGAAATTCTCGGTATTGCCGGCTTAGTGGGCGCCAAACGGACGGATATCGTGGAGACCGTTTTCGGTGTACGGGAACGTCGGGGCGGTACCGTAAAATTACACGGAAAAACCATGCATAATCGAACCGCACTTGAAGCCATCAATAACGGTTTTGCACTCGTTACCGAAGAACGCCGTTCTACCGGAATTTATGCGAATTTGAGTATTGAATTCAATTCTCTGATTTCCAACATGAAAGCTTACATGACGAAGTGGGGGTTATTGAGCAATAAAAAAATGAAAAGCGACACCCAGTGGGTGATCGATGCCATGAATGTGAAAACACCCTCGCACCGAACTACTATCGGTTCGCTTTCCGGCGGCAATCAGCAGAAAGTTATCATCGGACGTTGGCTGTTGACACAACCGGAAATTCTGATGTTGGACGAACCGACCCGAGGTATCGACGTCGGTGCCAAATTCGAAATTTATCAATTAATTATGCAGCTGGCACAAAAGGATAAAGGCATCATTATGATTTCCTCCGAAATGCCCGAATTATTAGGGATTACCGACCGGATCTTAGTGATGAGCAACGGACGTGTCGCAGGTATTGTAGAAACGGCAAAAACTTCGCAGGAAGAAATTTTGCAACTGGCAGCTAAGTATTTATAGAAGGAACGTTGTATGGCTGGTCAAAAAAATAAAACATGGGATTTTTTCAAACAAAATGCCATTTATTTCGTATTACTTATTTTATTGGGGGTCATTATTGCGCAAGACCCTTCATTCTTAAATCTGATGAATTTCAGTAATATTCTGACCCAATCTTCCGTACGTTTAATCATTGCGTTAGGGATTGCGGGGTTATTGGTGGTACAGGGAACCGATTTGTCCGCCGGTCGTCAGGTAGGGTTAGCGGCGGTGGTGGCCGCTACCATGTTGCAGGCGATGGATAATATGAACCGCGTATTCCCGGATCTACCGGAAATGCCGATTTTCGTGGTTATTTTAGTGGTATGTGCCGTCGGTGCGGTTATCGGATTAATCAACGGCTTTATCGTCTCCGTGTTAAACGTTACGCCGTTTATTGCCACCATGGGCACCATGATTATCGTATACGGTTTCAACTCTTTGTATTATGATGCCGTGGGCGGTTCGCCGATCGCCGGTTTCAGCGAAAACTTTTCCGCTTTCGCGCAGGGCTTCTTCCGTTTCGGTTCGTTTAAGTTATCGTATATTACGATTTACGCCATCATCGCCACAATCATTATGTGGATTTTATGGAACAAAACCCGCTTCGGTAAAAATATTTTCGCCATCGGCGGTAACCCGGAAGCGGCGCGTGTTTCCGGAGTGAACGTTACCCGCAACCTGTTAGTCATTTATACCTTGGCGGGCATGTTCTACGCTTTCGGCGGTATGCTGGAAGCCGGACGTATCGGTTCCGCTACCAACAATTTAGGTTTCATGTACGAATTGGACGCCATTGCCGCCTGTGTGGTGGGCGGTGTTTCCTTCGCCGGCGGCGTGGGCACCATTATCGGAGTGGTCACCGGGGTATTGATTTTTACCGTCATTAACTACGGATTAACCTATATCGGCGTAAATCCTTACTGGCAATACATCATCAAAGGTTCGATTATCATCCTGGCAGTGGCAATCGACAGCCTGAAATATGCGAAGAAAAAATAGCTAAAAACAGGCAGGAAACCGATCGCACTTTTAAAGTGCGGTCGGTTTTTTGGTAATTGTTACGGTTGAATCGGTCAACCTCTACTCATTTCCCGCGAAATAACGTATAATTCAGGAAATTTTCTCTCTTCATTCTTAAAAAATAATTAAGGATCCCATTGTGACAACTGAAAACCGTACTCCAAGAATTATCGAAGCAAAAGAAATCATGACGCTGTTACCGCACCGTTTTCCTTTCCTGTTAGTAGACCGTGTCGTGGATTTTCAAGAAGGCGAATGGTTGAAAGCCATTAAAAACATTTCAGTCAATGAGCCGTGTTTTACCGGACATTTCCCGAATGAACCGATTTTACCCGGCGTATTAATTCTTGAAGCGTTGGCGCAATCTATGGGGCTTTTAGCATTCAAAACCCATGAAATTCAAGGGGGCGAATTATTTTATTTCGCCGGTATCGACGATGCGCGTTTCAAACGTCCGGTATTGCCGGGTGATCAAATGGAACTCTACGTAGAAGTCATTAAAGAACGGCGCGGTATTACGTCTTTTATCGGACGCGCTACGGTTAACGGCGAAGTCGCCTGCGAAGCTAAATTAATGTGCGCCCGTCGCTAGTAAGGAGCCAAAATGATCCATTCAACGGCAAAAATTCATCCTTCAGCTATCGTTGAAGAGGGTGCTAAAATCGGCGAAAACGCGATTATCGGTCCGTTTTGCGTCGTAGAAAAAGATGCGGAAATTGGCAAAGGCACAATTCTGTATTCACACGTCGTGGTGCGCGGTATCACCAAAATCGGTGAAGATAACCGTATTTACCAGGGCGCAAGCATCGGTGAAATCAATCAGGATTTAAAATATCAGGGCGAAGCGACCCGTACGGTAATCGGCAACCGTAACCGCATTCGCGAGAACGTGACCATTCACCGCGGCACGGCGCAAGGCGGATGGGTCACAAATATCGGTGACGACAACCTGTTTATGGTGAACGCGCATGTTGCCCATGACTGCCAAATTAAAAATCGTTGTATTTTAGCCAACAATGCCACATTGGCGGGGCACGTGGAATTGGACGATTTCGTCATTGTGGGCGGTATGTCGGCAATCCACCAATTCGTCATCGTCGGTGCTCACGTTATGTTAGGCGGCGGTTCCATGGTCAGTCAGGACGTGCCGCCGTACGTGATGGCGCAAGGTAACCACGCCCGCCCGTTCGGTGTGAATATCGAAGGCTTAAAACGTCGCGGTTTCGACAAACCGACGTTGCATGCCATTCGTAACGTTTACAAGCTGATTTACCGCAGCGGACGTACCCTGGAAGAAGTGATGCCGGAAATCGAAACTTACGCCCAGACGGAAAGTGCGGTGAGTTTTTTCTTAGATTTCTTCGCCCGTTCGACCCGTGGTATTATCCGTTAAGTAAAAGGGTAAACAATCGAACCGCACTTCAAAAAAGTGCGGTTATTTTTTAGGATATTTTTATGGAACAACGGAAGCAAAATCATCTCACCGTCGCCTTAGTCGCCGGCGAAGTGTCGGGTGATATTTTAGGCGCCGGATTAATTCGAGAGCTGAAACGGATATACCCGAATGCGCGGTTTATCGGTATTGCCGGGCCACAAATGTCGGCTCAGGGCTGTGAAACTTTGGTAGATATGGAAGAAATCGCCGTAATGGGATTGGTTGAAATCCTGAAACATCTACCGCGGCTGTTAAAAATCCGTAAATTGGTCGTGGAACGTATGCTGGCGGAGAAACCCGATATTTTTATCGGTATTGATGCGCCGGATTTCAACCTGTATGTAGAAGATAAACTGAAAGCGCAGGGCATTAAAACCATTCATTACGTCAGCCCTTCCGTTTGGGCCTGGCGTCAGAAACGGGTTTTTAAAATCGCCAAAGCGACTAATCTGGTTTTGGCGTTTTTGCCTTTCGAAAAAGCCTTTTATGACCGTTTCAATGTACCCTGTCGTTTTATCGGTCACACTATGGCGGATGCCGTGCCGTTGCAACCGAATCGCGCGCAAGCCTGCGGACAGTTGGGATTGGACGCAGCCGGACGTTACGTGGCGATTTTAGCGGGGAGTCGCAGTTCGGAATTGGAATTTCTGGCGGCGCCTTTTTTACAAACCGCCCAACTGTTAAAAAATGCGCATCCCGATATACAATTTCTGGTGCCGTTGATTAACGAAAAACGGCGTCGCCAGTTTGAAGCGGTAAAAGCGCGGGTTGCCCCCGATTTACCTTTAATTTTACTGGACGGTCAGGCCCGGCAGGCAATGATTGCGGCGGACGCCACCTTGCTGGCGTCGGGAACGGCCGCTTTAGAATGTATGTTGTGTAAATCGCCGATGGTAGTGGGATACCGCATGAAACCGTTTACTTATTTTTTAGCCAAACGTTTGGTTAAAACGAACTACATTTCGCTGCCGAATTTATTGGCGAACGAAATGTTGGTGCCGGAAATGATTCAGGATGATTGTACGCCGCAGAAATTAGCGCAGAAAATGGAGATTTATCTGGGAGAAAGTGCGGTCAAAAATCGCACAGTTTTAATTCAACGCTTTACCGAACTGCACCGCCAAATCCGTTGTGGCGCCGATAAACAGGCGGCTCAAGCGGTAGTTGATGTGCTGAACGGTACGATTTAATACGGAGAGGAAATATGTCCGAATTTGAATATCCGCAAGGTTATGGGCTGATTGCAGGCGTTGACGAAGTGGGACGAGGTCCGTTAGTGGGGGCGGTGGTCACCGCTGCGGTAATTCTGGATCCGAATAACCCTATCTCCGGGCTGGCGGACAGTAAAAAACTAAGTGAAAAGAAACGCCTTGTTTTGGCTGCGGAAATTAAGGAAAAAGCCCTGGCCTGGTCGCTGGGGCGGGCTGAAGCGGAAGAGATCGACGAACTTAATATTCTGCATGCCACCATGCTTGCCATGCGCCGGGCGGTCAAATCGCTTAAAATTTTACCGCATTTGGTATTGGTGGACGGTAATCGTGTACCGGAACTGGATATGCCGGCGCAGGCGATTATCAAGGGCGACGGTAAAGTGGCGGAAATCAGCGCGGCCTCTATTCTTGCCAAAGTAGCGCGGGATCAGGAAATGGAAACGTTGGATAAGCAGTTTCCGCAATATGAATTCGCCAAGCACAAAGGTTATCCTACCAAAGTCCATCTGGAAAAGCTGATGCGGTTCGGCGCGTTGCCGCAGCACCGGCGCAGTTTCGCACCGGTTCGCAAAGCGATAGAAGAGTTTAATAGAACACAGTAAAAAATAAGGAAAAATATGACCGCACTTTATCAAGATAAAAAATTAAAAATCGGCTTGGTTTCCGTATCGGATCGCGCCTCTCAGGGGGTGTATGCGGATCAGGGCATTCCGGCACTGCAAAGCTGGCTGGAAGCGGCATTGACGGAAAAATTCGAAGTGGAAACCCGATTAATTCCCGACGAACAAGAGAAAATCGAGCAAACTCTGATTGAGCTGGTGGACGAACGGCAATGTCATTTGGTGTTAACTACCGGCGGCACCGGACCGGCAAAACGGGACGTGACGCCGGATGCGACGCTGGCGATTGCGGATCGCGAAATGCCGGGATTCGGCGAGCAAATGCGTCAGGTCAGTCTGCATTTTGTGCCGACCGCTATTTTATCCCGCCAAGTGGGCGTCATTCGTAAAAACAGCCTGATTCTCAATTTACCGGGACAACCGAAAGCCATTAAAGAAACATTGGAAGGCGTGAAAGATGTTGACGGCAATACATTGGTAAAAGGCATTTTTGCCGCCGTCCCCTACTGTCTGCAACTGATTGACGGTATTTATATCGATACCGAACCTGAAGTCATCGAAAGCTTCAGACCGAAATCCGCCCGCCGTTAAAGTGCGGTCGGAATGCACGTTATTTTTCGACGTATCAGAAGGAAATGAAGATGAAAAAAATTGAAGCAATTATTAAACCCTTTAAATTGGATGATGTGCGCGAGGCTTTGTCCGATATCGGTATTGCCGGTATGACGGTGACGGAAGTGCGCGGATTCGGACGACAGAAAGGGCATACGGAATTGTATCGCGGCGCGGAATATATGGTGGATTTTCTGCCGAAAGTGAAGGTGGAAATTATTATTGCCGACGATCAACTGGAGCAATGCATCGAAACCATTATCGATACGGCGCAAACCGGTAAAATCGGTGACGGAAAAATCTTTGTGTATGATGTGGAACGTGTGATTCGGATTCGTACGGGTGAAGAAAACGAAGAAGCGATTTAATGACTATTTTTTATTAACGGGAACACTATGATGAAAAAATTTTTTGCTTTACTGGGCGTTTTTACCTTAATTTTCGGCGTTGCCGCTTGTGACGGCGGTTCCAATGTAAAAGCCGAAATGGGACGGATGTCGGTTGCCATGAATAAAATAAGCGACGCCGCTTCCGCGCAGGAATTCCATCGGGCGGCGGCAAGTTTGCGTGAAGCCTCCGTGCAATCAATGAATAAAAAACCGTCAAAAATTAAAACCGATGATGAATTTAAGGATTATCAGGCGGGTATGCAGCAATTTATTGATGCGCTGGATCGGGCGGATCAATTGGCGGATGACGATTTAGACGAGGCGAAAAAAGCCACGCAGCGTCTTTTCGAATTAAAATCTGAATACCACAGATTATATAAATAACAAAATAATGTATGAACCGCGCGGATTAGCGTTTGTTTATGAGTTAAACAAGCCATAAAGTGCGGTTGATTTTTTCGGAGTTTTTTGATGACAAAGCCTTCTTCCTTACTGTCTTATCTGGTTGCCATGGCTTCGCTGGTGATTATTTTTGCCGGTATTAAGCTGTCGGCGGAAATTGTGGTGCAGTTTTTATTGGCGTTATTTATTTCGATTGTCTGTTCGCCGGTTATTAAATTTATGACATATCGCCGTGTGCCGCACTGGTTGGCGATTGCCTTGCTGTTTGTGTTGATTTCCTTGGCGTTTTTCTTTCTGGTCGGGTTGATTAACGGTACCGTGCAGGAATTCAGCCGCTCTATGCCGCAATATCGGGAGCTTATGCTGGAACGTCTTCATTCTGTTCAGGCGTTAGCGGTTCGTTTGCATATTCCTTTTGATTTCGATGCTTCCCGTATTCAGCAGCAGTTTGATCCGAACGTATTGATGAACTTCGCCAGCCACTTATTACTGAATTTTTCCAATGTGGTATCGAGCGCTTTCGTATTGATTCTCGTGGTGATTTTTATGTTGTTGGAAGCGCCTACGGCAAAGCGAAAACTGGCGATTGCTTTCAGCAGCAATCGGCGGGAACAGAATCGGGAAGAACAGCATTTGGATCGCGTATTACAGGGAATTATCAGTTATTTGGGGGTTAAAACGCTGGTAAGTACGCTTACGGGGTTTTGTGTTTGGTTATTGCTTGAATTGATGGGCGTACAGTATGCGGTGTTGTGGGCGACCTTGAGTTTTTTATTTAATTATATTCCTAATATCGGTTCTATTATTGCGGCCATACCGATTATTGTGCAGACATTATTACTGAACGGCTTTTCTGTGGGATTCGCTGTCGCCGCCGGTGTGATTGCCGTTAATATGGTAATCGGTAATGTGCTGGAACCCAAACTGATGGGTAAAAAATTAGGGTTGTCCACTCTGGTGGTCTTTCTGTCTCTTTTATTCTGGGGCTGGTTGCTGGGAACCGTCGGTATGTTGCTGTCGGTACCATTAACCATGGCATGTAAAATCGCCCTGGAATCCAGTCCGGGTACGTCGCGTTATGCCGTATTGCTGGGAGATGAATTGCCGGCAGAAAAAGAATAACATCAAAAAAACGCCGAATGTCCGATTCGGCGTTTTTTACATCATCTATTAACGAAAAATATTGCGATTTCTGACCGCACTTTTTTTCAGTTGACTTAGCAAAATCAGACCTAAAGCGACGGCATAAAAGCCGAAAATGAAAATTAACCATTGCGGCATAGTAAAGCCCATGAAAGTCCAGTTGATTTCACTGCACAATCCGGTCGGGTGAAAGAGCGCCGGCAGCCATTTATCCAACGGAAGCGTTTCAGGAAACTGCACAAACACCGGACATTGATCCCAAGGATTGGGATGCAGTTGATAACCCACATGTTTAATAGAAAACAGCAAACCTTTAATCGCTCCCCATAATCCGACGGCAAGAGCGAGCAGACGGAAAATTAAAAATTGAGGCGCAATGAAACCGATAATGCCGGCGAAGACAACGCCGAACAGCGCGACCCGCTCGTAAACGCACATAACGCACGGGTCGAGTTTCAAACCGTATTGAAAGTAAAGTGCGGCCAATTCCAAGCAGATTGCCGAAACGAACAACAATAACCAGGATGACCGTTCTATTGAAATACGTTTTAAATAACCGAACATCACGCCTCCTTTATTAAATGAATTAATGGCCGAAAACCGAAGTCATCGGAATATGCGGCGATTCAATCAGCCCAACCTGTGCCAGCCATTGCGTCATACCTGGCAGCACATATTCCACCGCCAATAACCCCACAATACTTAATACGATGGTATAAGGCAGCGCCATATAAACCATGCGCCCGTAAGATAAACGAATTAACGGCGAAATGGATGAGGTGAGCAAGAACAGGAATGCAGCCTGACCATTCGGTGTCGCCACAGACGGTAAGTTGGTACCGGTGTTGATTGCCACGGAAATCATTTCAAACTGGTACGGTGAGATCGCACCGGCGGTTAAAGCGTTTTTCGCTTCGTTGATATAAACCGTTGCGACGAAAACGTTATCGGAAATGGCGGATAGTACCCCGTTGAAAATATAGAACAGCAATAACTGTACGGATTCCGAAGCGTTCAGAACCAATTCGATAACCGGTGCGAATAGGTGTTGATCGATGATGACGGCAACCACGGAAAAGAATACAACCAATAAAGAAAGGAAGGGTAAACTTTCCTGGAAAGCACGACCGATAGCGTGTTCATCCGTAATGCCGCAATAAGCGGTGGTAAGGATGATTACGGTTAAACCGATTAATCCTACCGACGCCAAATGAAACGCCAAACCGATGATCAACCAGATACCGACGAAAACCTGCACACCCAATTTAACGCGATCCTGTGTAGTCATTTGCTCCTCGTGAGCGCGGTCGAATTTTGCCAATACCCCCCAAACTTTACGCGGAAGTTTTTCGCCGTAACCGCATAAACGGAGGCGTTCTACCGTAATGCAGGTCACGACGCCCGAAATTAATGTCAGAAGGGTGACGGGCGACATTCGGAAAAAGAATTCCTTGAATCCCCAGCCGGCCTGTTCGGCAATAATTAGGTTTTGCGGTTCGCCCACTAATGTCATCACGCCGCCTAATGCGGTGCCGACTGCCGCATGCATCATCAAACTGCGCAGAAATGCGCGGAACTGTTCTAAAGTTTCCATATTTTGTTTGATTTTGGCATCGTTGGTAATGTCGGAAGGATCATTGAACGTACCGCCGGATGCCACTTTGTGATAAACACCGTAAAAACCCATCGCAACACTGATGATTACAGCGATTACCGTTAATGCGTCCAAGAAGGCGGAAAGGAATGCGGCGGTTAAACAGAATGCTAATGATAGTGTGAGTTTGGAACGGATTCGTAATAATAACTTTGTGAATGCGTAAAGCAGTAACTGCTTCATGAAGTAGATTCCCGCCACCATAAACATTAACAACAGAATAACTTCGAAATTTGCCAAAATTTCCGCTTTAACATGTTCGGGACTGGTCATGCCTATGGTTACGGCTTCCAACGCCAACATACCGCCGGGCTGTAACGGATAACATTTTAATGCCATAGCCAGAGTGAAAATGAACTCCGCTACCAGCAACCAACCTGCAATAAACGGATGAAACCAGAAGATAAAGGGATTGATGACTAAAAAGACGCCTATCGTTACTTTATACCAATCCGGGCTGTTTCCCAAAAAGTTATTCATAAATGCTTGAATGTACTTCATCTGTTTGTCCTTAGGAAAATATAGCTTTCATTGTCCTGCTGTTTTGTGGATAATAGGCTTATTATTTTACAGGGAATTGCCCAAAATTACCAGTAAAAATTTAATTTATTCTTTTAATTTTTTTGATTTTAAATTTTCCCTTGATATTTATGAATGATTTTACATCCATTCTAAAAGCACGCAGTCCTGCGGCGCTCGCTGAAGAATATATTATCAAGAGTATTTGGAATAATACTTTTCCACCCGGCACCGATTTACCGGCCGAACGGGATCTGGCTGAAAAAATAGGGGTGACTCGGACAACTTTGCGCGAAGTGTTGCAACGTTTGGCTCGTGATGGTTGGTTACATATTCAACATGGCAAACCGACACGGGTAAATAACGTGTGGGAAACCTCCGGGTTAAATATTATTGAAGTTTTAATTCGCTTGGACAGCGTGCAATCGCCGCTGTTAATCGCCAATGTACTCTCCGCACGCACCAATCTGGCGACTATTTATATGCCGCGCGCTTTTAAATACTTTCCGACGGAATCGTTTGCGCTGTTTGACGAACTGGAATCTTTAGAGGATACCGTCGAAGCTTACGTCGCATTCGATTATAAAGTTTATCGCGATTTAACCTTTATTTCGAAAAATCCGATTTACGGTTTGGTATTAAACAGTTTGCGTAATCTGTATATGCGGGTCGGCACGCTGTATTTTTCCAATGCTAAGGCTCGCGCTTTAGCCATGAAATTCTATAAAGAATTAGTGATTTTGGCAAAAACCAAACAATTTGAAGTGATTCCCGCTTTAATCCGTCAATACGGCAAAGAAAGCGGTGTGCTTTATGCGGAAATTCAAGACGATATGACATTATTAATGAATAAATAAAATAACCGTCGTCTTCTTTCCCGGGTACCGATTATTTAATTTAACGGGGATAAGAACCGCGTTCGATAATAATTCCTACGTTACGGGCTTGTGATACCGCTTTCGGTTTACTTAATTTCAGCCGTAACCAGGAAATATTAAATTTTTGTCGGAGTTGCTCCGCCACTTCGTTCGCGACGCGTTCGATTAACAGAAACGGTTTTGATTGTACATAGCTGACAACGAAATCGCTGACTTCCGCATAATTCAGACAATTGGCGACATTATCGGTTTCCGCCGCTTTTCGGCTGTCCCATGTCATTTCAAGATCAAAAACCAACGGTTGTTTAATTTGTTGTTCCCAATCATATACGCCGATTTGGGCAAAAACGGTGAGCCCTTCAATAAAAATACGATCATTCATTTTGCATTTAATAAAATATATAAAAATTTGGTAGGCGTATGCTATCAAGTTTGGATACAATAAACAAAACTATTCTTTATCTCACAGGAATTATTCATCATTATGAGCCTTTTTGCCCTTTGCTATATGTTTGCCGCTTATTTACTGGGCTCGATTTCCAGCGCAGTTATCGTGTGTCGCCTTGCCGGTTTGCCGGATCCTCGCCGACACGGTTCGCATAATCCGGGTGCAACCAACGTATTGCGTATCGGCGGGCGTTGGGCGGCACTGGCGGTATTTGTTTTTGACGTATTAAAAGGCATGATTCCCGTCTGGTGCGGTTATTATTTAGGATTAACTCAGTTCGAATTAGGCATGGTGGCATTAGGCGCTTGTCTCGGTCACATTTTTCCCATCTTTTTTAAATTCAGAGGCGGTAAAGGGGTTGCCACCGCATTCGGTGCTATCGCACCTATCGGTTGGGGCGTAATGGCTACTATGCTGGGTACTTGGGTTTTGGTGTTTGTGATTAGCGGTTATTCTTCGTTAAGTGCGGTGATTTCCGCTTTACTTGTACCGTTATATGTGTGGTGGTTCCGCCCCGAATTTACCTTCCCCGTCGCACTTGTCTGCTGTCTGCTTGTGTATCGTCATCATGATAATATTCAACGTCTCTGGCGCGGTCAGGAAGACCGTATTTGGGGCAAAAAATCGAACAAAAAATAAGCGGCGCCGTGTGGGGAAAAGTTATCTGCTGCTTCAAATTATGCAAGAGATTCAAGCGGTAGATGCAAATGTTCACATTATTTATATCAATAAAGAAGATCTCGCTTTCAGCCATATTACCAATGCCGAAACGTTGAATGAATTTGTGCGTGGTGAGAAGAAGAGCGATCAAAAAAACTACGTTTTTATTGATGAAATTCAAGATTATAAACAAGAATGGCTTGATTTAATCATAAATTATTTCTCTCACAAAGATACTGAAATAGTCGTATTTGGGGATGAAAAACAGAATATCTATGATAGAGAGCTAGATGAAAACAAAGAAATTAAAACGACAGGAATTTCGGGGCAATGGAATAGATCTTTAAAAAATCTTTTAGGTTTAAACATGATATTGGTTATTTAGCTATTGAGCTTTAGAAAGAATTTCTTGGTAATAAATATGGACTGGATGAAATGTTACTAGCTCAACGAGAGTTTGATTTCGCTCCTTCCATTATTGAATATCATGAAATAAGTAAATTAGTGAAAATTAAAGATCTTATTTTTGATTTTCTCAAAAAACACGATATCCATTCAAATGATATTGCTATTTTAGGAGATCTAAATGTTGCGAGAGCTTGATTTTGCAATTAGATCTGAATATCACGAAGAAACCATAACAACCTTTGAAACCAAGGAAGAGTATGAAGAACTCAGAAAACAAGGCTTATTAGAAACAAGAGATAATGTTGATCAAATTAGAAGAGCTAAAAAAACTGGATTTTGGCTAAATGCTGGAATGATGAAATTATCCACCGTACATAGTTTTAAAGGATGAAATTCATACATTATTTTTATTAATTGATGATAAATCAACTAATGAATTAGTATATACGGGAATAACTAGGACTAGGCAAAATATTGTAATAATAAACTTAGGCAATTCTGAATTTAGTCATTTTTTTAAAGCCAAAATAGTTCAATAATAAAAACGCCGTCTGAAACCCATTTTCAGACGGCATTCTATAGTGGGCATAGCTAACAAAAGATACGGTGTTTCTTTATGCCGTCTGAAAAACAAAACGGTGGGCTGGCAAGCCACCCTGCGTTTACTATATGTGTGGCGGTTCCGTCCCGAATTTACCTTCCCCGTCGCACTTGTCCGCTGTCTGCTTGTGTATCGTCGCCATGATAATATTCAACGTCTCTGGCGCGGTCAGGAAGAGCGAATCTGGGGCAAAAAATCAAATAAAAAATAAGAGCAAAAACGACCGCACTTTTACGTACGTTAAGTGCTTTAAGATGCTTATGAACAAAGTTAACTTATTAAAAATCATCGTAATTTTAATTTATCTGCTAAGCCCTGTTGATATTTTACCCGAAGCGGTTTTAGGTCCTTTGGGATTGGTGGATGATGCGGCGGCGATTATATTGTTGATTCGGCTTTTGATGAAAACGTGACGGCGAATAAAAAATCCCGGTTTGTCCGAGATTTTTTATTCGCATATCATTGGATTAAAACGGAATATCGTCGTCAAAATTATCCATTGGCGGTTCCGGCTGAGCTGCCGGTTTAGGTGCGGTTTGTTGACGCGGAGCCGATGAACGGGAATATTGTTGTGGCGCTGTGTTTTGCGGTGCAAAATCACCGCCTTGGCTGTTGCGGCTGTCCAGCATTTGCATGACATCGCCCTGAATTTCAGTGGTGTAGCGATCCTGCCCGTTTTGATCCTGCCATTTACGCGTACGTAAACGGCCCTCCACGTAAATTTGCGAGCCTTTGCGTAAATATTCGCCTACGATTTCCGCTTGACGGCGGTAGAATACGATACGGTGCCATTCCGTCACTTCACGACGTTCGCCGGTATTACGATCGTTCCAGCTTTCACTGGTCGCTACGCTGATATTGGCAACGGCTTCTCCGTTTGGCATGGTGCGAATTTCAGGGTCGTTTCCTAAACGACCAACGATGATAACTTTATTAACGCCTGCCATGATTTTCTCCTAAATATTCTTTTTAAAAGTGCGGTCTATTCTGCCTGAATTTCAAAAAAAGATCTATAAATTTTCACTGAATATTTTAACAGATTTAAAAATATGAGATAATCATTCCAATTTTTTGGTATTGATTTTAACTGGACTAAAAATGGATCAAATCGACATTCGGGGAGCGCGTACTCACAACTTAAAAAATATCAATCTCACCATTCCCCGCGACAAACTTATCGTCATCACCGGGTTATCCGGCTCGGGAAAATCCTCGCTGGCTTTTGATACTCTATATGCGGAAGGACAGCGGCGTTACGTGGAAAGTCTGTCCGCTTATGCCCGTCAGTTTTTATCATTAATGGAAAAGCCGGATGTAGACAGTATTGAAGGGCTGTCACCGGCAATTTCCATCGAACAAAAATCCACCTCGCATAATCCCCGTTCTACGGTGGGAACCGTGACGGAAATTCACGATTATTTGCGTTTACTGTTTGCCCGGGTGGGTGAGCCGCGTTGTCCTCACCATAATGTACCGTTAGCGGCGCAAACCATCTCGCAAATGGTGGATAAAGTACTGAGCTTGCCGGAAGAAAGCCGTATGATGTTGTTGGCGCCGGTAGTGAAAGCGCGTAAGGGCGAACATGTTAAAATATTAGAACAGATTGCCGCGCAGGGGTATATCCGTGCCCGAATTGACGGCGAAATTTGTGATCTGTCCGATCCGCCGAAGCTGGAATTACAGAAAAAACACAGCATAGAAGTCGTGGTGGATCGATTCAAAGTGCGGTCGGATTTAGCTACAAGATTAGCGGAATCTTTTGAAACGACGCTGGAATTATCCGGCGGTACGGCGGTGGTGGCCTCAATGGACGATTCGAAAGCGGAAGAATTGGTTTTTTCCGCTAATTTCGCCTGCCCGCATTGCGGTTATTCCGTGCCGGAACTGGAACCGCGCCTGTTTTCGTTTAACAACCCCGCCGGCGCTTGCCCGACCTGCGACGGTTTGGGCGTCGAACAGTATTTTGACGAAGCGCGTGTAGTGCAACACCCGGGGATTTCTCTGGCAAGCGGAGCGGTGAAGGGCTGGGATCGCCGTAATTTCTATTATTATCAAATGATGAAATCCCTGAGCAGCCATTACCATTTTGACCTTGAAGCGCCTTTCGAGAGTTTACCGAAAAAAATACGCGACATTGTGTTGTACGGTTCCGGCAATGAGGAAATCGAATTCGTTTATTTGAACGATCGCGGCGATAGCGTGGTGCGTCGCCATCCTTTCGAAGGTATTTTGAATAACATGACGCGTCGTTACAAAGAAACGGAATCCATGTCCGTACGGGAAGAATTGGCGAAAAACATCAGTACCCGTCCTTGTAAGGATTGCTGCGGGTCCCGTTTACGGCCTGAAGCCCGCCATGTGTACATCGGACAAACCAACCTGCCGGATATTGCGGAAATGAGTATCGGCGATGCGCTGGCGTTTTTTGAAAAAATGGCGTTAGCGGGACAAAAAGCCCAAATTGCGGAAAAAATTCTGAAAGAAATTAAAGAACGTTTGTCGTTTCTGGTTAATGTGGGGCTGAATTATCTTTCTCTTTCCCGCTCGGCGGAAACCCTTTCCGGCGGTGAAGCGCAACGTATTCGTTTAGCCAGTCAAATCGGGGCGGGGTTGGTAGGCGTCATGTACGTACTGGACGAACCGTCTATCGGATTGCACCAACGGGATAACGAACGCTTGCTCAACACCTTGATTCATTTGCGCAATTTAGGGAATACCGTGATTGTGGTGGAACATGACGAAGACGCCATTCGAGCGGCAGATCATATTATCGATATCGGTCCGGGCGCCGGTGTGCACGGCGGTGAGATTATCGCGCAGGGTAACGCCGAACAAATTATGGCGAACCCGAATTCCGTTACGGGTCAATTCCTGTCAGGCAAAGAAAAAATCGAAATTCCGTCAAAACGGACCGCACTTAACAAGAAGAAAATTCTGCGCTTGAACGGCGCGACGGGAAATAATCTGAAATCCGTTAATCTGGAAATTCCGGTGGGGCTGTTTACCTGTATTACGGGCGTGTCGGGTTCGGGCAAATCCACTTTAATTAACGATACTTTATTTCCGTTGGCGCAAAACGCGCTGAATCGGGCGGATAACATTGATTTTGCGCCGTATAAATCTATTGAAGGACTGGAACATTTCGATAAAGTCATTAATATCGACCAAAGCCCGATCGGACGCACGCCGCGTTCCAATCCGGCGACGTACACCGGTTTGTTTACGCCGATTCGCGAATTATTTGCCGGCGTACCGGAATCCCGGGCGCGCGGTTATAACCCGGGACGTTTCAGTTTTAACGTGCGGGGCGGACGCTGTGAAGCCTGTCAGGGCGACGGTGTTATCAAAGTGGAAATGCACTTTCTGCCGGACGTTTATGTACCGTGCGACCAATGTAAAGGAAAACGCTATAACCGTGAAACCTTGGAAATCCGTTATAAAGGTAAAACTATTCACCAAGTGCTGGATATGACGGTGGAAGAAGCGCGCGAATTTTTTGATGCGATTCCCGCCATTGCGCGTAAATTACAAACGCTGATGGACGTGGGCTTGTCTTATATCCGTCTCGGTCAGTCTTCCACTACGCTTTCCGGCGGTGAAGCCCAGCGGGTAAAATTAGCTACCGAGTTATCGAAGCGCGATACGGGCAAAACTCTTTATGTGCTGGACGAACCGACTACCGGCTTACATTTCGCCGATATCAAGCAGTTGCTGGAAGTGTTGCATCGTTTGCGTGATCAGGGCAATACTATCGTGGTGATCGAACATAATCTGGATGTGATAAAAACCGCCGACTGGATAGTGGATCTCGGTCCGGAAGGCGGTAACGGCGGCGGTGAAATTATCGCCACCGGTACACCGGAACAAGTGGCAAAAGATCCGCATTCGCACACGGCACGTTTTTTAAACCCGATGTTGACGCAGTAATAACAGGGTTTTGTTTGCCATTGAAACGAAGGCGGTGAAATGACGACGATAATAAAAAACGTCGTTGTTGGTGACCGCACTTTTATTTCCGGCGGACAACCGGCGAAAGAACGGCCGTCATCACTTAATCAATCAAAAGAAGAAATATTATGCAAAGCAAACCGACTTTAGACACGATTTTATCCCATCGTTCCATTCGTCAATTCACAGATCAACCGATTTCCGAAGAAACATTCGTACAGTTAATCGACGCCGCCCGCCGGGCCTCTTCTTCAAATAATCTGCAGTGCGTCACCATTATTCGGGTAACGGATCGCACTATCCGCCAAACTTTACGGGAGGCTTCCGGTATGGCGTATGTAACGGAATGCGCGGAATTTTTGGTATTTTGCATCGATTTCAATAAACATCGCCGACTCGACCCTGAAGCTCAACTGGATTGGGCGGAAGTCAGCGTTATCGGTGCAGTGGATACGGGAATTATGGCGCAAAATGTGTTGCTGGCGGCGGAATCTCTCGGCTTAGGCGGAGTGTATATCGGCGCATTGCGTAACGGCATTGAAACGGCGGCGAAGGCGTTAAATCTGCCGGAATTCTGCGTGCCGTTAGTAGGAATGTGTCTGGGCTATCCGGCACAGGAGCCGGGGTTAAAACCCCGTCTGCCACGTCCGTTGATGTGTCATGAAAACCGTTATCAGCCGCTGGATGAAAGCGTTCTGGCGGATTATAACGCCGAAATGGCGGCGTATTATCAGGCGCGTACCGGTGAACCTCAGCAATGGCAGGACGCTATTCACCGCACCTTGGATCATGCCGTACGTCCGCAAATTTTGCCGTTCTTCCAACAACAGGGATTCCTGAAACGTTAAATGTTTCGACCGCACTTTATATATCGATTCGTATAAAGTGCGGTCGTTTTTTTATAAGTTTTTTACATATTGCCCTGTTAATTCGGGTAAGCGCGTCTCTTTCCGGTAATTTTACCGCATATAGGTTTTCATCCGCGTAAACCTCAGCTTTAATCTTGCCGGATTTATGCGTATAATACCGCATTATTTTGGCTTTAAACTCTCTGAACGGATTTTCACTCAATGCAATTGATTCGCGGCATGCGCAATCTGCAACAAAATTTTGAACATTGTGCGTTAACCATTGGTAATTTTGACGGCGTGCATCTCGGACATCAGGCGGTATTGCGGCATTTGCGTGAAAAAGCGGACAGTCTGAATCTGCCTGTGGTCGTCATGTTATTTGAACCGCAACCGCGGGAATATTTTCAGGGCGAGCGGGCGCCGGCACGCTTAATGCGGTTGCGCGATAAACTGCATTATTTGGATGAGGCCGGCGTAGATTTTGTAATTTGCGTAAAATTCGACCGCACTTTTGCGACATTAACCGCGGAAGAGTTTATTTGCCAATGGTTGGTGCGCAAGCTGAACGTCAGCTTTTTGAGCATCGGCGACGATTTCCGTTTCGGCGCTAATCGGGAAGGGGATTTTACCTTGTTGCAACAATCGGGTTCGAAATTCGGTTTTACGGTGGAAGATAACAGCACCTTTCATTTGTGTGAACAGCGAATCAGCAGCACGGCGATTCGCACCGCTTTAGCGGACGATAATCTCGCTTTAGCGGAAAGTCTGCTCGGACGACCTTACCGTATTTTCGGCAAAGTGGTGCACGGGAAAAAATTGGGTCGTACCATCGGTTTTCCGACGGCAAATATCCGTTTGCAACGACAAGTTAATCCGGTGAAAGGCGTATATGCGGTGAAAGTCCGGTGTGAAGCCGATGTACGGGGTGAAAAGTGCGGTCGGATTTTCGAAGGAATTGCGAATATCGGACAACGCCCGACGGTGGATGGGGTGAAACAATTACTTGAAGTGCATCTGTTTGATTTTAATAGTGATTTATACGGACAAACCATTTCGGTGGAGTTCTGTAAAAAAATCCGCAACGAAGTGAAATTTCCGTCACTGGACGCACTGCAAGCACAAATCCGGCAAGACGCTTTAACGGCGAAAGATTATTTTAAACAGAACGGTTGATTCTGCTATTTCAATAACAAGATTTTTTATTTACAACGGTACGAAAAAATGTCTGGAACTAACGACTATAAAAATACTTTAAACCTGCCTGCGACAGGTTTTCCGATGCGCGGGGATTTGGCAAAACGCGAACCTGCGATGTTAAAAAACTGGTATGACAAAAACCTCTATCAGAAAATCCGCGCTTATTCAAAAGGCAAAAAATCGTTCATTTTGCATGACGGTCCTCCTTATGCCAACGGTAATATTCATATCGGTCACGCTGTAAATAAAATTTTAAAAGACATTATTATTAAATCCAAAACCGCTCTGGGTTTTGACAGTCCGTATATCCCGGGTTGGGATTGTCACGGTTTGCCGATTGAATTAAAAGTGGAAGCTTTGGTAGGCAAGCCGAATCAGAAAATCTCGGCGGCGGAATTTCGTGAAGAATGCCGTAAATATGCCCGCGAACAGGTGGAAGGTCAGAAAAAAGACTTCATTCGTTTAGGCGTATTGGGCGATTGGGATAATCCGTATTTGACCATGAATTTCGACACCGAAGCGAACATTATTCGCGCCTTCGGAAAAGCGGTGGCGAACGGGCATTTATATAAAGGCTCGAAACCTGTTCACTGGTGTTTGGATTGTGCGTCGTCATTGGCGGAAGCGGAAGTGGAATATGAAGACCGCACTTCACCGTCCATTTATGTGCGTTTTGCCGCGGCGGACGAAAGTGCGGTGGAAAATAAGTTTGTTTTAATGGAAAAAGGACAAGGCAAATTATCCGCCGTTATCTGGACGACCACGCCTTGGACGTTACCGTCCAATAAAGCCATTTCGCTTAATTCCGAATTGGAATATCAAATCGTTCAGTTTGCTGATGAACGTCTGATTTTAGCGGCGGATCTCGTAGAAAGCGTGGCTCAGGCGGTCGGCGTTGAAAACTGGAAAGTGTTGGGTTCTGCCAAAGGTTCCGATTTGGAATTATTGCAATTTAAACATCCGTTCTACGATTACGAGGTACCGTTTATTCTGGGCGATCACGTTACGCTTGACGGGGGAACGGGTTTGGTTCACACCGCGCCGGATCACGGTCAGGACGACTATGCGGTTTCCCGTAAATATAATATCGGCATGGCGGGACTTGTGGGTAACGACGGTAAATTCGTTTCCTCAACGCCGTTCTTTGCAGGTTTGGGGGTGTTTGAATCCAACGGTAAAGTGCTGGAAAAATTAGAAGAAACGGGTGCGTTGCTGAAATTGGAAAAAATCCGCCACAGTTATCCGCATTGCTGGCGTCACAAAACGCCGATTATCTTCCGTGCCACGCCACAATGGTTTATCGGTATGGACACGCAAGGTTTGCGCCGACAGGCATTGTCTGAAATTAAAAACGTACGCTGGATTCCAGACTGGGGTCAGGCGCGTATCGAAAACATGGTGGAAAACCGTCCGGACTGGTGTATTTCCCGTCAACGTACCTGGGGCGTGCCGGTGGCGTTATTTATCCATAACGAAACCGAGCAGCTTCATCCGCGTACGGTTGAACTGATTGAAGAAGTAGCGAAATTAGTCGAGCAAAAAGGCATTCAGGCTTGGTGGGATTTGGATCCGAAAGATTTATTAGGCGACGATGCCGCCGATTACAGCAAAGTGCCGGACACTCTGGACGTATGGTTCGATTCGGGATCCACTTATTATAGCGTGGTGAAATCCCGTCCTGAATTTAACGGCAATGAAGCGGATATGTACCTTGAAGGTTCCGACCAACACCGCGGTTGGTTTATGTCTTCGTTAATGCTTTCTACCGCGACGGATAACCAAGCGCCGTACAAACAGGTGTTGACCCACGGTTTCACGGTGGACGGTCAGGGCCGTAAAATGTCGAAATCCATCGGTAATATCGTGACGCCGCAAGAAGTTATGGACAAATTCGGCGGCGATATTTTACGGTTATGGGTGGCGTCGACGGACTATACCGGCGAAATGACCGTTTCAGACGAAATTTTAAAACGTGCGGCGGACAGCTATCGTCGTATCCGTAATACTGCCCGTTTCTTGCTGGCGAACTTAAACGGTTTCGATCCGAAACGTGATGCGGTAAAACCGGAAGAGATGATTTCTCTGGATCGCTGGGCGGTGGATTGTGCATTGCGGGCGCAAAAGGAAATTAAAGAGGCGTACGATAATTATCAATTCCACACCGTGGTACAACGATTGATGAAATTCTGTTCTATCGAAATGGGTTCATTCTATTTGGATATTATCAAAGACCGCCAATACACCACCAAAGCGGACAGTCTTGCCCGTCGCAGCTGCCAAACCGCTTTATGGCATATCGCCGAAGCCTTGGTTCGCTGGATGGCACCGATTCTTTCATTTACCGCAGATGAAATTTGGGGGTATTTACCGGGCGAACACGGCGAATTCGTCTTTACCGAAGAGTTCTATGAAGGCTTATTCGCGCTGGATGCCGACGAAGAACTCGACGATGCTTACTGGCAACAGGTGATTACCGTGCGTAACGAAGTCAACCGCGTGCTTGAACAAGCCCGCAACGACAAAGTGATCGGCGGCGGTCTGGAAGCGGAAGTGACTATTTTTGCCAACGATGAATACAGCGCATTGCTTAATAAATTAGGCAATGAATTGCGTTTTGTGACGATTACTTCCAAAGCCGAAGTGAAAACATTAACCGATGCCGATGTAACGGAAGGGGAAGTGCAAGGCTTGGCCATTAAAGCTATCCGTTCCGCTAACCATAAATGCCCTCGCTGCTGGCATTACTCCGACAGCAAAGACGAAAATGCACTGTGTTCGCGCTGTGAAGAAAACGTCAACGGCAGCGGTGAAGTCCGTCATTTTGCTTAATTAAACTAAAAAGTGCGGTTGAATCTGACCGCACTTTTGTCTGGGCCCCGTCTGAGATGCCTGAGCAGCTTGAATTTTTTAGGAAAATTTCAACAAAGCGAAGAAAAGCATTGAAGCCGGGGCGTGTTTCTTTTGCTTTCTTTGTTTTGCACACGCAAAGCAAAGGAAGTCGCCGTTAGGCGAAAGCTGATCTTAACGGACAAAGAATTTATGAAAAAAAAATCAGGTTTATCATTTCTCTGGCTAAGTGCGGTCGCTTTTGTCATCGATTTGCTCACAAAATATCTCGTGACGCAGAATTTTGAATTGTATGAAAGCGTCAACATTTTACCCGTATTTAATTTAACTTACGCCAGAAATACCGGTGCGGCCTTTAGTTTTTTGGCGGAACACGGCGGTTGGCAGAAATATTTTTTCATTGCGCTGGCATTGATTATTTCCGCTGTGTTGGTGTATTTATTACGTAAAAACAGCGCGCGGCAAAAGTTGCAAAATTCCGCTTATGCACTGATTATCGGCGGAGCGCTTGCCAATATGGCGGATCGCGCGTATCACGGTTTTGTGGTGGATTTCTTCGATTTTTACTGGCGGGAATGGCATTATCCCGTATTCAATGTGGCGGATATCGCCATTTGCGTCGGCGTGGGATTGTTGATTTTGGATAGCTTTAAAAACGGTGAGAAAAAGGCGAACGAACAATGAAAATTATTTTAGCCAATCCGCGCGGATTTTGTGCCGGCGTGGATCGTGCCATCAGCATTGTGGAATTAGCTCTGGAAATTCATGGTGCGCCGATTTATGTACGCCATGAAGTGGTGCATAACCGCTTTGTGGTAAACGGTTTACGTGAGCGCGGAGCTGTTTTTGTGGAGGAATTGGATGAAGTACCGGACGGCGCCATTGTGATTTTTTCCGCCCACGGCGTGTCTCAGGCAGTGCGTCAGGAAGCGAAACGGCGTAATTTGAAAGTGTTCGACGCCACTTGCCCGTTGGTGACGAAAGTGCATATGCAAGTGGCGCGCGCCAGCCGTAAGGGGACCAAAGCGATTTTAATCGGTCACGAAGGTCATCCCGAGGTGCAGGGCACGATGGGACAATACGATAATCGGGACGGCGGTATTTTTCTGGTTGAAAACGTAGAAGATATTGCAAAACTGCATTTGCGTGATGACGACGACTTAACCTTTATGACGCAAACGACGTTGTCCATCGACGATACGGCGGATGTAATCGAAGCGTTAAAACAAAAATACCCAAATATTCAGGGACCGCGCAAAAACGATATTTGTTATGCTACCACCAACCGCCAGCAGGCTGTACGGGATTTGGCGGAACAATGCGATTTAGTCATCGTGATCGGTTCTAAAAATTCCTCCAATTCCAACCGGTTGGCGGAACTGGCTAACCGCATGGGGACGCCGGCAAAACTGTTGGACGACGCGAATGACGTGGATCCCGCCTGGTTGGAAAATGTGGACATCATTGGCGTCACGGCCGGTGCTTCGGCGCCGGAAGTGCTGGTTCAATCCGTGGTTTCCCGTTTAAAAGAATTGGGCGTGGATACCGTCGAGGAGTTGACAGGCTGCGAAGAAAATATGTTTTTTGAAGTGCCGAAAGAACTGCGGATTAACGAAGCGCATTAAACGCCGGGGTTAAAAACCTCGATATTTTTGACCGCACTTTAAGGGCTGTTTATGAAGATTAAACGGTCCTTTTATTTTATCTGCCGATTAATTTTGCGATCCGGATTCCAAAAGTGCGGTCGGATTGTTGCCGATTTCTGCCTTTCCTTTCAAAGTATGGTCGTTGAGAATACTCAACACAACTTAGAAGGAAAATTTATGAAGGTATTAAAAACATTATTGCTATCCGGTTTGATGATGGGATCTTTAGCGGGCAACTTTGCGTTAGCGGCGGAACAGAACGGGGCGCCGGAAGCCGATGTGAAACAGACACAACCCGTAGCGGAACCCCAAAGCGTGGCTGCTGATAAACTCAATATCAACAGCGCGACGGCAAGTGAAATTTCCAAATCTTTAATCGGAATCGGTGCGAAAAAAGCGGAAGCTATCGTACAATATCGTGAAAAACACGGTAATTTCACTGAGGCGGAACAACTGCTAGAAGTGCAGGGAATCGGTAAAGCAACGCTGGATAAAAACCGGGATCGCCTTAGTTTTTAATTTATCGCTTAATCGAATCTGCGGCATAGGAATATGCCGCTTTTTTGTTATAATGATTTCATTTTTGGGTATGAAAAAATCAAATTTTCGTATTCGCGTAACGAGGATAATAAATATGAAACAAAAAATCGTTTTGGCGACCGGTAATCAGGGCAAAGTGAAAGAAATGGCGGATGTACTGGCTGATTTCGGTTTTGAAGTGATAGCGCAAACGGATTTAGGCATCGAAAGTCCGGAGGAAACCGGTTTGACTTTTGTGGAAAATGCCGTTTTGAAAGCCCGTTATGCGGCGAAGGCCTCGGGTTTGCCCGCCATTGCGGATGACAGCGGCTTGGTTGTGCCGGCATTAAACGGCGCACCGGGTTTGTATTCCGCCCGTTATGCGGGGGTGGACGGTGATGAGGCGGATGCCTTAAACCGCCAAAAATTATTGCGCGAAATGGCGAATCTTACGGATGAGGGCCGTCAGGCTAAATTCGTCAGTTGTATCGTTTTATTACGACACGAAACCGATCCGACTCCTGTTATCGCGGAAGGCGAATGCCCGGGAATGATTATTCATGAAGAAAAAGGCGACAACGGTTTTGGTTACGATAGCCTGTTCTTCAGCCCGGAAAAGGGTTGTACTTTTGCGGAACTGGAAACGGCGGAGAAGAAAAAAATTTCGCATCGCGCCCGCGCTTTGGCGGTATTGAAAGAAAAACTTTCAAAATAATCAAATGGCTGAAATGACCGAATTAACGTTACCGCCGCTCAGTCTTTACGTACACATTCCGTGGTGCGTGCAGAAGTGTCCTTATTGCGATTTTAATTCTCACGGACAAAAAGGCGAGATTCCCGAGCGGGATTATGTGCGCCATCTGTTGACGGATTTGCGCCAGGATTTGACACGTTATGCGGCGAGCGTGAATGGACGGGCGTTACAGAGTATTTTTATCGGCGGCGGTACGCCGAGTTTATTTTCGGCGGAAAATATCGGCGAATTGTTGCACGGCATTCGGGCGCAAATTGCGTTTGCCGATAATATTGAAATTACCCTTGAAGCGAATCCGGGGACGGCGGAAGCGGAACGTTTTCGCGGTTATGTTAATGCCGGCGTTAATCGTATTTCCATGGGCATTCAAAGCTTTTCCGATGAAAAACTGAAGATATTAGGCCGTATTCATAATTCGGCGGAAGCTAAAAGTGCGGTCGGTTTTGCGCAAGATTTGTTAGGGCGGGGACTGAAAAGTTTTAATCTCGATTTAATGCACGGCTTGCCGAATCAAACCGTGCAACAGGCGCTGGACGATTTGCGTCGGGCGATTGTATTGAATCCGCCGCATCTGTCTTGGTATCAACTCACTATCGAACCCAATACGCTGTTCGCTTATCGTCCGCCGGCATTACCTGACGACGATCTCTTGTGGGATATTTTCGAACAGGGACATCAGTTGCTGACGGCGGCGGGTTATCAGCAGTATGAAACGTCCGCTTATGCCAAACCGGGCTTTCAATGCCGCCATAATTTGAATTACTGGCGTTTCGGCGACTATCTTGCTATCGGTTGCGGCGCGCACGGTAAACTCGGTTTTACCGACGGACGCATCGTGCGTTACAGTAAAACCAAGCATCCGAAAGGTTATTTACGCGGCGAATATCTTTTTAACGAAAAAAACGTGCCGGAATCCGACCGCGCTTTTGAATTTTTTATGAATCGTTTTCGCCTGCTGGAACCGGTACCGAAAGCGGAATTGAAACAATTTACCGGCTTATCGCAAAGTGCGGTGAAAGATGATATCGAGTGGGCGGTAGCACAAAAATATTTAACGGAAACCGACCGCACTTGGCAAATCAGCGAACACGGCAAACTGTTTCTGAACGAATTGTTGCAACGATTCCTGCCGGATGAGTAAAGCGGATTTTCACAAACCGAGGCAGGGGAAAAGGCAATCTTGCGGTAAAAGATTTATTGATTAACCTATTTAAAAACATGAGAAAATGATTTAAGCGAATAAATTTTTACCGCTTGAACAATGAATTTCTGACAGATTACGCTTGTTTCGTGATCTGTTTGGTATTAGAGTATAGCAATCGTTTGCCTATCAGCAAATAAAAGGATAAGTTATGGATCAACTCGAAATGAAAAAAATGGCTGCTCAAGCCGCATTACAATTTGTGCAACCCGATAGTATCGTCGGGGTCGGCAGCGGTTCTACCGTAAATTGTTTCATTGAAGCGCTGGGTGCAATGCGGGATCAAATCAAAGGTGCGGTGGCGGCATCCAAAGCGTCGGAGGAATTGCTGCGCAAACAGGGCATTGAAGTGTTCAGTGCCAATGATGTGTCGAGTTTGGATATTTACGTGGACGGTGCGGACGAAATCAATCCGCAGAAAATGATGATCAAAGGCGGCGGAGCGGCGTTAACCCGCGAGAAAATCGTAGCGTCGCTGACCAAAAATTTTATCTGTATTGTGGACAGTTCAAAACAGGTGGACGTGCTGGGTTCCACATTTCCGTTACCGGTGGAAGTGATTCCTATGGCGCGTTCTCAAGTGGCACGTAAACTGGTCGCATTAGGCGGTTCGCCGGAATGGCGTCAGGGGGTGGTGACGGATAACGGCAATGTCATTTTAGACGTACATAATTTCCCGATTATGAATCCGCCGGAAATGGAAAAGGAATTGAATAACGTGGCGGGCGTGGTGACAAACGGCATTTTCGCCTTGAATGCGGCGAATACCGTGATTGTCGGCACGCCTGAAGGTGCGAAAATCATCAAATAATTGAAAAACGCCGCTTTTTTTGACCGCCCTTCAGGAAAATCGTTTATAAAACGATAAACGGCGCCTATAACGAATACAAACACAATCATAAGGAAAAACTATGACGGCAAAAGTCTCTCTGGATAAATCAAAGATTAAGTTCTTACTGCTGGAAGGCGTACATCAAAATGCGTTGGACGTATTGCATGACGCAGGTTATACCAATATTGAATATCACAAAAAAGCGTTGGAACCGGAAGAGTTAAAAGAAGCGATTAAAGACGCGCATTTCATCGGTTTACGGTCGCGTACCAATTTAACGGCGGACATCCTCGAACATGCGCCGAAACTGATTGCTATCGGTTGTTTCTGCATCGGTACCAACCAAGTGGCATTGGATGCCGCCAAAGAAAAAGGCATTCCGGTGTTTAACGCACCGTTTTCCAATACCCGTTCCGTGGCGGAATTGGTGCTGGCGGAAATCATTCTGTTAATGCGTAATATACCTAAAGCCAATATGGAAGTGCATCGCGGCGAGTGGAATAAATCGGCGGATGGCTCGCATGAAGTGCGCGGCAAAAAACTGGGGATTATCGGTTACGGTCACATCGGTTCGCAATTAAGTATTATTGCGGAATCTTTGGGCATGAACGTCTTTTTCTATGATGTGGAAACCAAATTGCCGCTGGGTAACGCACAACAGGTAAACTCTTTGGAACAGTTGCTTGGCGGCTGTGATGTGATTTCATTGCACGTACCGGAAAACGCCTCGACTAAGAATCTGATGAGCGCGGAGCGTATCGCACAATTGAAACCCGGTAGCGTTCTGATTAATGCGGCACGCGGAACCGTAGTGGATGTGGACGCTTTGGCCGCGGCATTGGAATCCGGCAAAGTGCACGGCGCGGCAGTGGATGTGTTCCCGAAAGAACCGGCATCTGCGGCAGAAACTTTCGAATCGCCGTTGCGTAAATTCGATAATGTCATTTTAACGCCGCATGTGGGCGGTTCGACTGCCGAAGCGCAGGAAAATATCGGTACGGAAGTCGCGTTAAAATTCGTGAAATATTCGGACAACGGTTCTACGCTGTCTGCCGTGAATTTCCCGGAAGTTTCCTTACCGGAACAAAATACCGGCAAAGCCAAACGTTTATTGCACATCCACCGCAACAAACCGGGTATTTTAAACAAAATCAACCAAGTGTTTGTGGACGCCGATGTGAATATCGCCGCGCAGTTCCTGCAAACGGATCCGACCATCGGGTATGTGGTAATTGACGTGGAAACGGAAAATACCGATGATTTGTTAACCAAACTGAAAGAAATCGACGGCACCATTCGTGCCCGCGTGCTGTTTTAACGTTTCGGGTATTATTTCAGTATGAAAGTGCGGTCGATTTGACCGCACTTTTTTCTTTTCTCTATTGTTCTATGTTAAAATCCCCCAAATTTTAAACTGTGAATTTTGCTATGAAAAAATTTCTTTCTTTTATTCTGACCTTACTGATGATTGCGGCAGCTGTAGGGCTTTGGGGTTATTATCAGATTCGACAAGTGTTGCAACAACCGATAACGGCGCAACCTGATCAGCTGTTAACTTTAGAACGAGGTACTACCGGAAAAAAACTTGCCGGTTTGTTCGAGCGGGAACAATTGCTGGAAAATGCCGCTTGGCTGCCTTGGGCATTAAAATTCCAACCGAATCTGAATAATGTGAAAGCCGGCACCTATTCTTTGAACGGAGTGAAAACCGTAGAAGAGTTGCTGCAGCTTTTGAATTCGGGCAAAGAAGTGCAATTCAGTATTCGTTTTACTGACGGTGAAACCTGGAAGCAGGTAAAAAAATCTTTGGAAAACGCACCGCACTTAAAACGGATTTTTGATTATCAGAACGAAAATCTCGAACGGGAAATTTTTAGCGAATTCGCTGCGGACGATACCGCTTCCGCCATGAATAATATGTTAACGGGCCAACAAAAGCTGGAAGGCTGGATTTATCCCGACACTTACAATTATGTACCGAATTCCACCGATGCGGCATTGTTAAAGCGGGCTGTAGACAAAATGACGAAAACGTTGGATAAAGCCTGGGCGGAACGGGATGCGGATTTACCGCTGGAAACGCCGTACCAAATGCTGATTCTGGCGTCTATAGTGGAAAAAGAAAGCGGATTGCTGGCGGAGCGCGGTAAAATTGCGTCGGTATTCATGAATCGGTTAAAAAACAAAATGCGGTTACAAACGGATCCTACCGTAATTTACGGTATGGGGGACGCTTATGCGGGCAATATTCGCAAAAAAGATCTGGAGACCGAAACGGAATATAATACTTATGTGATTGAAGGATTACCGCCGACCCCGATCGCCAATCCGAGCGAAAGTGCGTTAATGGCGGTCGCGCATCCGGATAAAACGGATTATCTGTACTTCGTGGCGGACGGTAGCGGCGGACATAAATTCAGCCGTAATCTGGCCGAACATAATCGGGCGGTACAGGAATATTTACGCTGGTATCGCCAAAATAAAAAATAATCGTAACGCCGGGAGCAACCCGACGTTCACGTTGTCCAAGATAATATCTTATCGGTGGACGTTCCACTTTGCGAAAGAATTAATTATGAAAGGAAAATTCATTGTGCTGGAAGGCCTGGAAGGCGCAGGCAAGACTACGGCGTTACACACGGTGGTGGAGCAACTGCGTTCGCTCGGTATCACGGATTTGGTGTTTACGCGCGAGCCTGGCGGTACGCCTTTGGCGGAAAAATTACGTCAGCTGATTAAACACGAAACGGAAGAACCGGTGACGGATAAAGCGGAGCTTTTAATGTTGTATGCCGCACGTATCCAGCTGGTGGAAAACGTGATCAAACCGGCATTGGCGGCAGGGAAATGGGTGATCGGCGATCGCCATGATTTGTCGTCGCAAGCCTATCAGGGTGGCGGACGCGGATTGGACCGTCATTTTATGCAAACGCTGAAAGACAGTGTATTGGGCGGTTTCGAACCGGATTTCACTCTTTATTTGGATATTGAGCCAGCCGAGGGGCTGGCGCGCGCGCGCGGACGGGGCGAATTGGATCGTATCGAACAGGCGGGGTTGGATTTTTTCAACCGCACCAGAACGCGTTATTTGGAATTGGTTCGCGATAATCCGAAAGCCGTCGTCATTAACGCCCGGCAAAATATCGAACGGGTGACGGCAGATATTCAAAGTGCGGTCAAAAAATTCGTAGAATCTCAACATGGCTAATCTTTATCCCTGGCTGACGCCGATTTATCATCATATCACCGCGGCTTTTCAGCAAGGTCACGGACATCATGCTTTATTGTTTAAAGCGGACGAAGGTTTGGGTGCGGAAACTTTGGTGCGTGCGACGGCGCAATTTTTGTTATGCCGAGCGTCGCAGCAGGTAGAAAAACCTTGCGAACAATGTCATGCCTGTTATTTGTTTCGGGCGGGTAATCACCCGGATTTTCATGTACTGGCGTCTGTTGATAACAAAGATATCGGCGTTGATCAGGTGCGTGAAATTAATGAGATTATCAGCCGGCATGCACAGCAAGGCGGTAATAAAGTCGTGCATTTACAGGGGGCGGAACGGTTAACGGAAGCGGCCGCCAATGCATTGTTGAAAACACTGGAAGAGCCGCCCGAAAATACGTATTTTTTATTACAAACGGACGTAAACGCCTCATTATTGGCGACGATTTACAGTCGTTGTCAGGCTTGGATGATTACCGTTCCGTCGCAAGAGGTGGCCTTGGCATGGTTACGGGCGCAGTCTTCGATTGCACTGTCCGAACAAAAAACGGATGAAATTTCGACCGCACTTCGCATTAATTACGGACGACCGTTATTGGCGCGGCAGGCGTTGGAACAAGGGTTAATCGCAAAACGCCACGAATTTTTACGGGCATTTTGGTTGTTTTATCAACGTCGTTCGCCGTTGGAATTATTGCCGATGTTCGATAAATCGCTGATTTTGCAGCAAACGGAATGGATGGCTGCATTTTTAGCCGATGCCTTAAAGGATAAATTGGATATTCGGGACGGTTGGCAGTGTCAGGATTTGGTTCGCGGTGTCCGCCAATTCAGTGAAAAACAAAGCGTACAAGGATTGCTGAAAGCCAATGAGATTATGCGGCAGGTGCGATCGGATCTAACCCGGATTACGGCGGCGAATCAGGAACTGATTCTGTTAGACGGACTCACCCGCCTGATTACGGATGTTTTTGAAAAATAATAGTCTGTCCGAAGTCGGATTTCAGGCGGATTAAGTAAAGGAAGGATTATGTTTATTGTCGACAGCCATTGCCATTTGGATGCATTGGATTATGAGAAACGACATGAAAATGTGGATGATGTGGTAGAAAAAGCGCGGTTGCGCGGTGTGCGACATTTATTGAATATCGGCGTTACCTTAAGCCGTTTTGAGAAACAGCGCGAAATGCTGGCGCATTTGGATAATGTTTCGCTGGCTTGCGGCGTGCATCCGTTGGATTTGGATGACGAACCTTATGATCACGCGCGCTTATTGGAGTTAGCCGTGCATCCGAAAGTGGTGGCGATTGGTGAAATCGGGCTGGATTATTATTACAGCGTTGACAATAAAACTTTGCAACAAACCGTTTTTGCCCGGCAAATTCAGGCGGCGAATCAATTAAATAAGCCGGTTATTATTCATACGCGCGATGCCGGCGAGGATACCGTTGCCTTGCTGCGGGAAAATCAGGCGCAAAAGTGCGGCGGCGTGATCCACTGTTTCACCGAAACCGCAGAGTTTGCCGAAAAGGCTTTAGGCTTGGGCTTTTATATTTCCTGTTCCGGTATCGTGACATTTAAGAATGCGGAAGACATCCGTGATGTAATCCGTGACGTGCCGCTCGAACGTCTGCTGGTGGAAACCGACAGTCCGTATCTGGCGCCGGTGCCTTATCGCGGCAAGGAAAATCAACCGGCGTATACGCGGGAAGTATGTGAGTATGTAGCGGCGTTAAAAGGCGTTTCCGCACAGGAATTTGCCCGCATTACGACGGAAAATTTCGAACGTTTGTTTAAAATTAAGGTTCATTAATTGTTTGCTTCCTCAGGAGCGGTAAAAAATCTGCCGTTTTTTGACCGCACTTTGACGGAATCATTTCTCTGAGAGAGGGATAGAAAATGCGTAAAGTTATCAAATATTTTTTAATCACCGTTGTGGTATTGTTTCACGCGGTGCTGTTTGCGGGTATTCATTTTGTTTTTCCCCATTATGAAACCACGCGTGTAACCGGCGTGGAAGTGAAACGTGTGGATAAAGACGGTCCGATTACCAAAGCGAATCCGCAGGACGGACCGACCCGCGACGTATATTACATTTATACCCAACGTGCGGACGAACTTAAACCGACGGTTTACCGTAACGAAGATACCCGGTGGGGATTTCCGTTCTATTTCAAATTTGATTCCGCCGTACAACAGGCGCGCGCTTCCGGCTTTGCTCAAAACAAAAAAATGGTGGAAGTGAAATATTACGGCTGGAATATTGTGATGTTTAACGAATTCCGCAATGTAATTTCTATGAAAGAAGTGACGGAAGAACAAGGATCACATCCGATTTTAAGCTATGTTTTCTATTTGCTCGGATTACTGTCCATGATTATCTCCATTCAATTCATACGCGGTTGGTTTGACAGCGAAACGGTGTAATGAGAAGGCGACATGGGACTATTTGAAGCTATCGCCATTATTTTGCTGTTGATTGCCGTAAGTGCGGTTATTTCTTCGGCCGAAATTTCTCTTGCCGGTTCGCGGCGCCTGAAATTACAGGCACTGGCGCATGACGGTAATACGAAAGCCGAACAGCTGCTTAAACTGCAGGCGAAACCGGGACGTTTCATCACTGTGGTGCAAATCGGATTGAATATGGTCGCCATTTTGTCGGGAGTAATCGGTGAGAGTGCGTTAAATCCTTATATTGCGGAGATGTTGCGTGCGCATACGCATCTATCCGACGGCACCGTGTTAGTCATCGCTTCGTGGTCGGCTTTCGCTGCGGTTACGTTTTTATTCATTTTGATTGCGGACTTGATTCCCAAACGATTCGCCATGACATATCCTGAAACGGTGGCGTTGAAAACCGTCACTATTATGCAGGCCTGTATTTTTGTGTTCGGTCCGTTGGTATGGATTTTTGATATGCTTGCCAATGCCGTTTTCCGCCTGTTGCGTATATCCACCGTACGTGAAGACGGCATGACGCCGGAAGATATTGTGGCGGTGGTGGAAGCGGGCGCAGAATCCGGCGTATTGAAAGCGCAGGAACATTATTTGATCGAAAATATTTTCGACATGCAGCAACGTACCGTCACCTCTACCATGACTACTCGCGAAAACATCGTGTTTTTAGACCGCACTTTTGCTCGTGCCGAAGTGCTGGAAACCTTGAGTTCGGACAGTCACTCCAAATTACCGGTCTGCGACGGCGGACTGGATAAAATTCTGGGCTATGTGGAATCCCATGATTTGCTGAGTTATTATCTCAAAGGCGAAGACAATATTTCCTTGACGGACAACCGCTTATTGCGCAAACCGGTGTTTATTCCGGACACGCTTTCGCTGTATGAAGTGTTGGAATCGTTTAAATCCGCCGGTGAAGATTTCGCAGTGATTGTCAATGAATATGCTTTGGTCGTGGGAATTGTAACGTTAAACGACGTGATGAGTATTGTCATGGGGGAGCTGGTTTCCAATGAAGAGGAACAAATTGTCCGTCGCGATGAAACCTCATGGCTGATTGAGGGCGCAACACCGCTGGAAGATGTAATGCGTGCGCTGGATATTGAAGAATTTCCCGATTGGGAAAATTACGAAACCATTGCCGGTTTTATGATGTACATGCTGCGAAAAATTCCGAAAAAAACGGATTTTGTATTGTACGATAACTATAAATTCGAAATTATCGATACCGACAATTTCAAAATAGACCAATTACTGGTGTCGTTGAGAACCGGTTTAGAATAACGTTAGTATGGCGCGGATTTTTCGTGCCGAAATTTTATCAGAAGGATAATGTGATGACGCAACCCCGTTTTGTTCATCTTCGTACGCATAGCGATTTTTCTATGATTGACGGAATCGCCAAGGTAAAACCGTTGGTGAAGGCTTGTGTCCGGGAAGATATGGTGGCGATGGGATTGACGGATTTCACTAACTTCTGCGGCTTGGTTAAGTTTTACGGTGAAGCGTTAAGTGCCGGTATCAAACCTATTGTCGGTGCCGATGTACTGGTAAGCAGTGCGTTGTGCGGCGACGAACGGTTCGAATTGACATTGCTTGCTAAAAATAACGAAGGTTATAAAAATATCACGCTATTGCTGTCCAAGGCTTATCAGCGCGGTTATGACGATTTACCTTATATTGATCGGGATTGGCTGATTGAACATAAAGAAGGATTGATTATTCTGTCCGGCGGGCGTAGAGGGGACATCGGGCAAAAATTACTGAAAGATAAGTTTGCCGATGCGGAAAGTGCGCTCGGATTTTATCAGAAATTTTTTCCGAACCATTTTTATATCAGTCTTGCCCGAGTGGGACATTACGACGAAGAACGTTATATCCGCGCCGCCATGGATTTAGCGAAAAAACACCGTATTCCGTTAGTGGCCACCAATGATGTGGTCTTTTTGAAAACGGAAGATTTTGAAGCCCACGAAATTCGAGTGGCGATCCACGACGGTTATACCTTGGACGATCCTAAACGCCCGCAGTTGTACACTCCGCAACAGTATTTTCGTTCCGAACAGGAAATGTGCGAACTTTTTGCCGATATCCCGACCGCACTTGAAAATACCTTACTGATTGCGCAGCGCTGTAATGTCACTATTCGCTTAGGGCAATATTTCCTGCCACAATTTCCGACGGGCGAACTTTCAACTGAGGATTATTTGGTCAAGCGTGCGAAAGACGGTTTGGAAGAACGGCTGGAATTTTTATTTCCCGATCCTAAAGTGCGGTCGGAAAACCGACGGAAATATGACGAGCGGTTGGAAACGGAATTAGGTGTGATTAACCAAATGGGTTTCCCAGGCTACTTTTTGATTGTGATGGAATTTATTCAGTGGTCGAAGGATAACGGCGTGCCGGTGGGGCCGGGGCGCGGTTCCGGTGCGGGATCTTTGGTAGCGTATGCATTGAAAATTACCGATTTGGATCCGCTTGAATTCGATTTACTGTTCGAACGTTTCCTGAATCCCGAACGGGTTTCTATGCCCGACTTTGATGTGGATTTTTGTATGGAAGGACGCGATCGTGTTATTGATCATGTGGCGGAAACTTACGGGCGCAGCGCAGTATCGCAGATCATTACTTTCGGTACTATGGCGGCAAAAGCCGTTATTCGGGATGTAGGGCGCGTGCTGGGACATGCGTACGGCTTCGTCGATCGTATTTCTAAATTGGTGCCGCCGGATCCGGGAATGACGCTGGCGAAAGCTTTCGATATGGAACCGAAATTACAAGAGGCTTACGATAGCGATGAAGAAGTAAAAGAGCTTATCGACATGGCGCGTAAATTGGAAGGAGTAACGCGTAATGCCGGTAAGCATGCGGGCGGCGTGGTGATTTCGCCGACGAAGATTACGGATTTTTCGCCGCTGTATTGCGATAGCGAAGGACGTCATCCGGTCACGCATTTCGATAAAAACGATGTGGAATATGCCGGTTTGGTCAAATTCGACTTTTTAGGCTTGCGTACGCTGACCATTATCAAATGGGCGTTAGAAATGATTAATGCCCGAATGGTACGGGAAGGTAAGCCGGAAGTTCGCATAGAAAGTATTCCGCTGGATGATCCGGAATCTTTCAAACTATTACTCAATTCGGAAACGACTGCCGTTTTTCAGTTGGAATCGCGCGGTATGAAAGATTTGATTAAGCGTCTGCAACCGGACTGTTTTGAAGACATTATCGCGTTGGTGGCGCTATTCCGTCCCGGTCCGTTGCAGTCCGGTATGGTGGATAATTTTATCGACCGCAAACACGGACGGGAAGAAGTGTCGTATCCCGATGCGGAATATCAGCACATTTCCTTGAAACCGATTCTTGAATCGACTTACGGCGTCATTTTGTATCAGGAACAAGTGATGCAGATTGCCCAGGTGTTAGCGGGTTATACGCTGGGCGGTGCGGATTTGTTACGTCGTGCTATGGGTAAGAAAAAACCGGAAGAAATGGCGAAACAACGTTCTGTATTTGAGGAAGGGGCGGTTAAGAACGGTATCGACGGTAAGCTCGCCATGAAGATTTTCGATTTGGTAGAAAAATTTGCAGGCTACGGTTTTAATAAATCCCATTCAGCCGCCTACGCGTTGGTTTCTTACCAAACGCTTTGGTTGAAAGCCCATTTTCCGGCGGAATTTATGGCGGCAGTGATGACGTCGGAAATGGATAATACCGATAAAATCGTCGGTTTGTACGACGAATGTTTACGCATGGGATTAAAAGTGACGCCGCCGGATATCAATACCGGTAAACATCATTTCAGTGTAAATGATCACGGTGAAATCGTGTACGGTATCGGCGCCATCAAAGGCGTGGGCGAAGGTCCGATCGAAGCGTTGGTGAAAGCCCGCAACGAAGGCGGTATTTTTAAAGATTTGTTTGATTTATGTGCACGGGTAGATTTAAAACAAATTAATCGCCGCACTTTTGAAAGTCTGATTAAATCCGGCGCTTTCGATAAGCTCGGTCCGCACCGGGCTGCATTGGCAAAAAATCTGGAAGACGCATTGCAGTCTTCCAATCAGTTTGCTAAGGATGAAGCTATAGGGCAGGCGGATATGTTCGGCGTGTTAACCGCCGGGCATGAAGAGGTGGAGCGCAAATACGCCAATACGCCGCGCTGGACGGAAAAACAGATTCTGGACGGTGAACGGGAAACGTTAGGATTGTATTTAAGCAGTCACCCGATCAGTCGTTATCTGAAAGAATTATCGCATTACACGCCGAATCGGTTGAAAGATTTAGTACCGAATCAGCGTGGACAAATGACCACAGCCTGCGGATTGATCGTCAGTTCCCGTTTTGCGGTGACGAAAAAAGGCAGTCGTTTAGGCATTGCCAGTCTGGATGACCGTTCCGGACGATTGGATATTACGCTTTTTGCGGAAGCCTTGGATAATTACGCCGAGAAACTGCAGAAAGATGCGATTGTCGTTGTTCGGGGGCAGGTAAGTTTTGATGATTTCACTCAGGGACTACGTATGTCCGTGCGCGAACTGACGACTTTGGACGAAGCCCGTTCCCAATACGCCAAAAGTTTGGCAATCAGTTTAAAACAGGAGCAAATTACGCCGCAGTTTATCCGTAAATTTAAAACGGCAATCGAACCGTTTAACGACGGAACCATGCCGATCAATGTTTATTACGACAGCCCGCAGGGCAGAGCATTGCTCAAACTCGGGGTGCAATGGTATATTAAACCTACCGATGATCTTCTTTCCGCTTTAGTGGAAATGTTGGGCGAAAGTGCGGTGGAATTAGAATTTGAATAGACTCATGTTGCAGTTATCGTTGCCGCTTCATCAACTGGACGGCGAGACCTTTGCTAATTTTTACGGTAATAATAATTTATTGTTGCTTGATTCGTTGCGCAAGAATAGTACTCGGTTGCGGCAACAATTTTTTTATATTTGGGGAGAAGAAGGCTGCGGCAAAAGCCATTTGCTGAAAGCGGCGACTCATCAATTTTTTGGGGAAAACCGCACCGCACTTTATGTGCCGTTGGCAAAGTCCGTTTATTTTTCGCCCGCCGTACTGGATAATTTAGAACAACAGGAATTAGTCTGTCTGGATGATTTACAATGCGTTATCGGGAATGAAGAATGGGAAGTGGCGGTTTTTGATTTATTCAACCGTATAAAAGAACACGGCAAAACTTTGTTGATAGTGAGTGCCAATCAGTCGCCGAACAGCTTGCCCGTTCAATTACCGGATTTAGCTTCGCGTTTGAGCTGGGGAGAAATTTATCAGTTGCATGCACTTGATGATCAGCAAAAAATTACCGCTCTTCAGCAGAATGCCCGTCAACGCGGTATCGAGCTGCCGGACGAAACGGCGAGTTTCCTGATTAAGCGGTTAGATCGCAATATGCATAATTTGTTTGCCGTGCTAGATCAATTAGATAAGGCATCGCTGCAAGCGCAACGCAAGCTCACGATACCTTTTGTGAAAGAAACTTTAGGTTTGTAACCTGATTAGTTGTACAGACGGATTGGCTACAGACGCGTTTTTTCCCCGCCTAAATCGTCCAGCAGGTTTTCCGTCAATGCGGTTAATTCGCCCGTCATCAGAATAAAATCCGCATCAAAACGCTGAGCATAATCTTCTTTCAGAATGTCGTCATTTTTTTCGCGGATATTATCGGCGAATTTCAAGCGTTTTAAGGTCCCGTCATCATTTAAAACAAAACTTAAATGCGTTTCCCAATCCAGCGCTAACTTGGTAATGAATTTGCCTTTTTCTAAATGAGATAAGATTTCTTCGCTATCCAAAGGTTGGTTTTTGCAGCGGATGATACCTTTATCGTCCGCCGCTTTAAGTTCCGCTTCTTCAAGTGCGGTCAAATATTGCGGCATTTCATTTCGTGCGATCCAGTTTGTCATCATCAACGCCGGTTCGTTAGCAAAAGCGAGCGGTACCACCGGTAGCGAGCCTAATGATTTACGCAATAACGCCAATACATCTTCCGCCCGTTTGCTCGACGCCGCGTCGATATAAATTAAATTCGTTTCCGTATTAATCCAAATTGCCGTTTGCTGATTTTTACTGAATGCGCGCGGTAGCAGTACGGAAACCACATCGTCTTTCAGCGCCTGTTTTTCGGTTTTTTTCAGTTTACGGTTTTCTTTCTGTTCCAGTTCATCGATTCGATTGTCTAATTCCCGTTTCACAACGTGGCTCGGAATGATTTTCTCTTCTTTATGCGCCACCAATAAAATCTGCTTCCCTACGGAAAAGTGCAGCAATTCAGCCCCCCGCAACGGTGTTGACCAACCGAATCTGCTCATATCCGACTGTCCGCACGGATGATAGGCATTTTGCGTCAAATTCTGCTGTAATGCTTCTTCAGACCAATCCAGCTTTTTTGTCAGGCGATAAATCATCGCATTTTTAAACCAATACATAACAATCCTTTTTAATGGAAAAGTGCGGTAGATTTTAACATAGTTTTTATTATGATAACGTCTCGGCTTTCGTATTAAATTTATGCGCAAACCTTCAGGTTTTATTTTTGTGAAAAATGAGTTAGGCAACGGCACTAAAAAAACATTCGGAATAATTCAAATTTGTGCATTATTACAATGTTTATTTGCGGTAAATTGCCTAAACTGCTAATTAAATTATGATTACTCATTCTTCAGAGGAAACTTGCTATGAATCAACAATACGTGCCGAACAAATTTTTACAAAGATTACGCGCCGGTGAAAAACTCATCGGTTGCTGGAGTGCTTTAGGCAGTCCGATTACGATGGAGGTTCTCGGTTTGGCGGGATTCGATTGGATTTTATTCGACGGCGAACATGCGCCGAATGATGTGCTTTCGTTTATTCCGCAATTAATGGCGGTAAAAGACAGTTCCAGCATGCCGATCGTGCGGGTTCCTACAAATGAACCGGTCATTATTAAGCGCGTATTGGATATCGGTTTTTATAATATTTTAGTACCTTATGTCGAAACCGAAGAACAAGCAATGAATGCGGTTTCGGCAACCCGCTATCCGCCGGAAGGTATCCGGGGCGTTTCCGTTAGTCACCGTAATAACGGTTATGCCACTATTCCCGATTATTTTAAAGTGATCAATGATAATATCGGCGTGATCGTACAGATTGAAAATCAGAAAGGCGTCGATAATGTAGATAAAATTGCCGCTGTAGAAGGTGTTGATTGTATATTTGTCGGACCGGGCGATTTATCGGCGGCATTGGGTTATTTAGGTCAACCGAATCATCCGGAAGTACAAAAAGTCATTCAACATATCTTTGCTACGGCGAAAAAATACGGTAAACCTTGCGGTATTTTGGCTCCGGTTGAAGCTGATGCCAGACGTTATCTGGAATGGGGTGCCACGTTTGTTGCCGTGGGCAGCGATTTGGGTATTTTCCGCGCTGCTACGCAAGCATTAAGTGATAAATATAAAGACTAACTAATATTAAAACGTAATATGACTAAGAGAGAGGAGAACATTATGAAAATCGGATTTATCGGTCTTGGTATTATGGGTAAACCAATGAGTAAAAATCTGCTCAAAGCGGGTTATTCTTTGGTTGTGACGGATTTTAACAAATCTGCGGTAGACGAATTGGTCGCTGCGGGCGCAGAAGCCGCGGCAAATTCAAAAGAAGTCGCTTCAAAATCAGATGTCATTATCACGATGTTACCTAATTCACCGCATGTTAAATCGGCTGTTTTAGGTGAAAACGGTATGCTCGAAGGCGCTAAACCGGGAGCGGTTTTAATTGATATGAGTTCTATCGCTCCATTAGCAAGCCGGGAAATTTATGCCGAATTAGAGAAAAAAGGTATTGATATGCTTGATGCGCCGGTGAGCGGCGGTGAACCGAAAGCCATCGACGGTACTTTATCCGTAATGGTCGGCGGTAAAAAAGAGGTATTCGATAAATATTACGATGTGATGAAAGCTATGGCGGGTTCGGTGGTTTATACCGGCGAAATCGGTGCGGGTAACGTAACCAAACTGGCGAATCAAGTGATCGTAGCATTAAATATTGCCGCTATGTCTGAAGCCTTTATGCTGGCGACAAAAGCCGGTGTGGATCCTGAATTGGTTTATCAAGCGATTCGGGGCGGTTTGGCCGGTAGTACCGTATTGGACGCAAAAGCGCCGATGGTGCTGGATCGCAATTTCAAACCGGGTTTCCGTATCGATCTGCATATTAAAGATTTGGCAAATGCGTTAGAGACTTCTCGCGGTGTCGGTGCCAATGTTCCGTTAACTTCTGTGGTTATGGAAATGATGCAGGCATTACGTTCTGCGGGTGATGATCAATTGGATCACAGCGCATTGGCCCGCTATTATGAACGTCTGACCGGTACCGAGATCAAACGGTTCTAGCCGTTCTTTAATTGGGGTGTTACGCACCCCGATTTTAATTGAGTTGTGACCTTATTTAAAATCGCAAAATCAGCTGTTTTGGGACGTTTACTATTTTAAATATGGTTATTCGTACGGAGCAAAGGGATATGAAAATTGTTATTGCACCTGATTCTTACAAAGAAAGCCTTTCGGCAATGGACGTGGCAAATACCATTGAACGGGGATTTAAATCTGTTTTTCCCGATGCGGATTATATAAAAATTCCTGTTGCGGACGGTGGGGAAGGAACGGTAGATACTATGATCGACGCTATGCACGGGCAAAAAATAACGCTGAACGCTATTGATGCGCTGGGTGAGCCGCAACCCGCGTTTTTCGGTATTTCGGCGGATAAACGAACGGCGTTTATTGAAGTCGCGGCCGCTTGCGGGCTTGAACAGGTACCGACGGATAAAAGAAATCCGTTGATAACCACTACTTACGGCGTCGGTGAGTTAATTCTGGCGGCGTTAGATTTAGGTACCCAACATTTTATTATCGGCTTGGGCGGAAGCGCCACGAATGACGGCGGAGTAGGCATGTTACAGGCATTAGGGGTAAAATTCCTTGATTCCGCCGGTAAATCCTTAGGCTATGGCGGGGCGGAATTAGCCCGGCTGAATAAAATCGATATATCGGGTTTGGATCTACGTTTGAAAGACTGCCGTTTTGATATCGCTTGTGATGTTACTAACCCTTTGGTAGGCGAAAAAGGAGCTTCTGCAGTATTCGGGCCGCAAAAAGGGGCGACAGCGGAAATGGTAAATACCTTGGATTCCGCTTTATCTCATTACGGAGATATTGTAGAACGGGATCTCGGCATACCGGTAAAAAATTTAGCCGGCGCGGGTGCGGCCGGTGGACTGGGTGCGGCATTTGCAGGTTTTTTACGCGGTTCGCTAAAAAGCGGGATCGGGATTATCGCTAAACTGTTGGATCTTGAAGGTAAAATGCGGAATGCCGATTTAGTTATTACCGGAGAAGGTCGCATCGATTATCAGAGTGTTAATGGTAAAGTACCCGTAGGTGTTGCCGCCGTCGCGAAAAAATTTAATCTTCCCGTTATTTGTATTGCGGGTAGTTTAGGCAAAGATGTTGAAGCCGTGTATGATTCCGGTATCGATGCCGTATTCAGCGTATTAACTAAGGTTTGTACTTTGTCGGAAGCGCTTTCTGAAGCCGAGCAGAATTTAGAAATCACGGCACGCAATATTGCGGCGACTTTAAAAATGAAATTGTCATAAGAGAGTATCTGTATGCCGGTTTACCTGTTAGATGAAAAATTAGCGCAAAAAATTGTTCAACGAACCATGGAGATTATTGATTGTAATATCAATATCATGGATGCTAAGGGCAAAATTATCGCCAGCGGCGATCTGAATCGAATAGGTGAAGTACATGACGGCGCTTTGTTGGCTTTATCGCAGGGACGTATTGTTGATATTGACGAAGCGGTAATTCATAGTTTACACGGCGTGAGACCGGGAGTGAATCTTCCTTTACGTGTCGACGGCGAAATTGTCGGCGTCATCGGATTAACCGGCGAACCCACCAGTCTAAAAGAATTTGGTAAACTGGTATGTATGACGGCGGAAATGATGCTGGAGCAAGCCCGTTTATTCAATGTACTGGCTCAGGATACCCGTTTAAAAGAAGAGTTGATTTTAAATTTAATTGATTCCGATACCGTCACACAAAGCATGGTGGAATGGGCGAGCCGACTCGGAGTGGATTTATCGGTACCCCGTGTTGCCTGTATTATTGAAGTGGACAGTGCGATTTTAGGGATAAGCCGGGCACGGGAAGAATTGCAAAATCTTCAGCAGCTCTTAAAAGTACCTGATCGAAATAATCTTATCGCCATTCTTTCCTTGACGGAATTGGTGATTTTAAAACCGGCGTTTAATTCTTTCGGACGTTGGGATTCATCGTATCAGCTTGAGCGTATCCAACAATTGCTGGAGCGGGTAAACGAAGATGTCCGAAGTTGCATCAGAATTTCCCTGGGCAATTATTTTCCGACGGAAAACGGTATCTCACTTTCCTATCATACAGCCAAAACCACCTTAAAAATCGGCAAATCCCGTTTACCGAAACAACGTGTTTATAATTATCAGGAGCTTATTTTGCCCGTTTTGCTTAATCAACTTAAAGACGGCTGGCAAAAAGAAGAACTGGAGCGTCCGCTGAAAAAACTGAAATTGGCGGACAATAATCATGTTTTGGTTAAGACTTTATTTGCCTGGTTTGAAAATAATATGCAAACCATTGCTACGGCAAAAGCGCTGTATATTCACCGTAATACCCTTGAGTATCGTTTAAATAAAATATCCGATTTAACCGGATTAAATCTAAACAGCACGGATGCCCGATTTTTGCTCTATATGGCGTTACACGTCGTTTCTTAGCTTTTTTATTCTCAGCATAAAAAATGACCGCAAGTGCGGTCGTTTTTTTCATCGTTTTTTATCAGGTCACCGGGGCCGGATTGAAGACGGAGAGTTGATTGTATAACCCCCATTTGTCCGACCAGGTTTTTTTACGCCCGCTCGCCACTTCGATAATTTCATGAAATATCCGCCAGCCTACTTGTTCGATAGTTTCTTTTCCGGTAGCGATGGTGCCGGTATCAATATCCATTAAATCGAACCAGCGCTCGGCAAGATCGGTCCGGGTCGCCAGTTTAATTACCGGTACCGCTTTAAGACCGTAAGGCGTGCCCCGTCCGGTGGTGAATAGCTGAACGGTAATACCGGACGCCAGTTGTTGGGTACCGCAAACGAAATCGCTGGCCGGTGTCGCGGCGTAAATCAAACCCTTCTTGGTCGGCCGCTGGCCCGGTGAAAGCACTTCGACAATATTACTTGAGCCTGATTTAGCAATAGAACCCAAAGCTTTTTCTACTACATTAGCCAAACCGCCTTTTTTATTGCCAGGCGACGGATTCGCGCTACGGTCCGTCTGTCCCATGGCAAGATATTCGTCATACCATTTCATTTCTTCAAGCAGACGTTTGCCCACTTCGACGGTTTCCGCCCGCGGCGTTAACAAATGAATGGCATCGCGTACTTCCGTAACTTCGGAAAACATAAAGGTCGCCCCGGCGCGAATCAATAGGTCGGCGGCAAATCCGACCGCAGGATTGGCTGTAACGCCGGAAAACGCATCACTGCCGCCGCATTGTCCGCCTACTACCAAATCGGAAACCGGGCAGGTTTCGCGTTTACGTTGATTCAGTTTTTCCAGATGTTTTCGGGCGGTATCGAGAATGTCCTTCACCATAGATTCGAATCCGACGTGCTTTTCGTCCTGCAAACTGGTGACGGTAGCGTCTTGCAACTCAATCGGATAAGTATCGACCGTACCTTCCAGTAAGCGTTGCGGTTGTAATTTTTCACAACCTAGACCGATAACCATGATTTCACCGCCGAAGTTCGGATTTAACGCAATGTTGTGGAGAGTACGAATCGGCACGATAGCTGCAGGTGCGTTAATGGCGACACCGCAACCGTAAAGGTGATTTAATCCGACGACGCCGTCTACGTTCGGATAATGCGGTAATAATTCTTTTTCGATAAGGTTAACGACATAATCCACTACACCGGCAACGCAATGGACACTGGTGGTAATTCCCAGCATATTTTTGGTGCCTACACTGCCGTCTTTATTGCGATAACCTTCGAACGTATAGCCTTCCAACGGTTCGAGTTTCGGTGCTTTGCGCGTGGCTAACGGTAGCGTTTCCAGCGGTGGTGCTTTCGGTAGAACCACCATTGATTCCTCAATCCAGGCACCCCGTTTAATGTCTTTTACGGCAAAACCGATAATTTCGCCGTAGCGAATAATTTCCCCGTCTTTGGCAATATCGGTCAGGGCAACTTTATGCCCTTGCGGAATATGTTCGATTAAGGTTAAACCGTCGTCGAATTGCGCACCGGCAGGTAAGCCGTTACTGTTTACAATAATGGCGACATTGTCATCGGAGTGCACTTTGATATAAAGCGGTTTTTGTTGCGTAGTCATCATTAATCCCCACAATTAAAAATAAATAAATCCATACCAATGTAATTTATCCTGTACGATAAAACATTATGCAAATGCCTATTTTGAGGTTGGATTTATAGGGATTTATTGACAATTATGACAAACGGTTTTTGATAAAAGTGCGGTTAAATTTGGTAAAGTGTTAACCAATTCCCTAAAAACTTAAAGAGTCGGATAAATGGGAAAAACGTTTGAAAATTTGACCGCACTTTTTTGCTTTTGTAGCCGATTTAGGCGCCTCGGGTTTCAACATAGAGAGCATATAAAGAATGGCCCGAAGCCATAAATACGCGGTTGCGTTTCGGTCCGCCGAAACAGAGGTTTGCACAGCGTTCGGGCAGATGAATATGAGCAATTTGTTTTCCTTGCGGATTAATGACGATGACGCCGTCCATATCGGCGGATGAGGCGTTTTTACTATTGGTAATGCTGCCCCAACCGGCCCAGATATTACCGTCTTCATCTATCGCCAGTCCGTCTAGGGTGCCGTTTTCTCCACCGTCAAAAAAATGGCTTTTATTGCTTAATGTTCCGTTCGCTTGCACGTTGTAGCGGAAAATTTCACGCTGGTTTGGCGTTTCGGAGAAACGTCCGACGATATATAAATATTTTTCATCCGGCGAAAAGGCGATACCGTTCGGCATAAGTAAATCATCTAATACGCGCTCTAATTTTTCCGTTTCAGGCGCAATACGATACACCGCAGTCGGCTGTTCGGCTTTGGCTTTTTCTCCTTCATAATGGCCGTTAATACCAAAAGCAGGATCGGTAAACCAGATCACACCATTGGATTGTACGGCAATATCGTTTGGCGAATTAAGCGGTTTTCCGTCAAACCTGTCTGCCAACACGGTAATCGAACCGTCATATTCGGTACGGGTCAAACGTCGGGTTAAATGTTCGCACGCCAGCAACCGTCCTTGTTTATCACGCGCCAGCCCGTTTGAGTAATTCGCATGTTCTCTGAAAACGGTAGTTTGCCCGCTAATTTGGTCGTAACGCATAATGCGGTTGTTCGGAATATCCGAGAATAATAAACATTGACTATCACCGAACCATACGGGGCCTTCGGCCCATCTAAATCCGGTCGCTAAGCGTTCAACACTGGCAGAATAAAGACGGTATTGGTTAAATGAGGGATCTAAGACCTCAATAAGCGGATCGGGATAGCGAGGGCTGAGTACTGCTTCATCGGTAAAATTTTGGTTTGCTCGGGCAAAACTCATTCCTGTTACGGACAATAATGTACCGCCTATAATCGTACGCAATACGTTTCGGCGCGAGCGATCGATAGCACTATCATAATGCATTACAGTAGGTTGATTGGTGTCGTTCATAACTGCCTCCGTATAATAAGTAACCGTCACATTCATTAGTATAAAAGTAAAAGGGGGAAGGCTTGTATTTAGAAATTGACAAAATTCAGATTATTAACCTGCATGACTTTTGAGCAATTGCACAAGTGGAGATACCGTTTTTTACAAGTGCGGTCATGAAAATAAAAGATTTTCCGACCGCACTTTTACCGGAATGCTGTTATACGATGTCTAAATGTTGTCGACGCGTCGGGCCTGGAAAAGCGTTATTCAGGCGCGAGAGTTGCTCCGGTGAGAGTTTCATTTCTAAACAAGCGAGATTTTCTTTCATGTGTTGTACTTGTCCCGCTTTCGGAATGGCAATCATATTCGGTTGGGCCAATACGAACGCCAGCAACACTTGATACGGTGTACAATCCAGCTCCTTTGCTACCGTATTTACAACGGAATTATCGATTAAACTGCGTTGCAGTGCACCAGCCTGCGCCAGAGGACAATATGCTACCGTCGGAATAGAATGTTTATCCTGATAAGGTTTAAGCACATATTCGATACCGCGCGATCCCAAATGAAACAGCACTTCGTTTACCTGACAATGTTTTCCTGCCGGTAATTCCGACAATTCCTGCATATCTTCCAGATCAAAATTAGAAACGCCCCATGCTTTAATTTTGCCTTTGGCTTTGAGCTTTTCCAGTTCTTCGACGGTTTCTGCCAACGGCGTGACACCACGCCAATGATACAGATACATATCCAAGTAATCGGTATTCAGGGCTTTTAGGGAATTGTCACAGGCGCGCTCCATATTGCGTTTATTGGCGTTATTAGGCAAGACTTTGGAAAGCAGGTAAACCGATTCGCGTGTATAAGGCGAAATCGCTTCACCGACTAACCGTTCAGCGCGTCCGTTGCCATACATTTCGGCCGTATCAATGAGATTAATACCGTGTTCGATTCCGTAACGTAATGCAGCGATTTCTTCCTGACGATAACGTTGGTTATCGCCCATAAACCAAGTTCCCATGCCAAGTGCGGTCAGTTTATCGCCGTTTTTTAACGTGATTTTTTTCATGATTTTCTCCGTTTCAGTAAAAAGTGCGGTAATTTTGACCGCACTTTTTTATTTTTATTATTAACGTACCATAGCGGGACGTTTGCGATCGAATTTCCAGCCGGGGTAGTAGAATTGCATCGGAATAGCGTCATTACGCGCGCCGTTCGGTAATTTCTTGTGCAGCTCGTGAGCTTTGAGAACGTTATCCATATTAAGTTCGATACCTAAACCCGGTTTGTCATTGAGTTTAATTTTGCCGTCTTTGATTTCTAACGGATTTTTTGTTAAATAAAAATCCCCTTCTTGCCAGATCCAATGGGTATCCAAGGCGGTAGGATTACCCGGCGCGGCGGCGCCTACGTGACTGAACATGGCTAAAGAAATATCAAAGTGGTTGTTAGAATGACAGCCCCATGTCAATCCCCATTCATTACAGAGTTGAGCTACTCGACTGGCGCCGGTTAATGTCCAGAAATGCGGATCGGCAAGAGGAATATCCACCGATTGCAGCATAATCGCATGGCACATTTCCCGCCAGTTGGTCGCGATCATATTGGTGGCGGTCGGGATACCCGTTCTGCGGCGGAATTCCGCCATGATTTCACGACCGGAATAGCCGTTTTCGCCGATACAAGGGTCTTCGGCATAGGTTAAAACATCATTCAGCCCTTTACAAAGCTGAATGGCTTCGTCTAACGACCAGCAACCGTTCGGATCCAGAGTGATGCGGGCGTCCGGGAAATGTTTTTTCAGTTCGATAACGGTATCGATTTCCTTCGAACCTTCAAAAACACCGCCTTTCAGTTTGAAATCTTTAAAACCGTAACGATCCTTGGATGCCGCCGCGAGTTCTATTACCGCTTGGGTATCCATGGCTTTTTTACGGCGAATATCGTACCACTCATGTTTACCTGTAACAGGTTGTTGATACGGTAAATCGGTGATTTTATCATCGCCTACGTAAAATAAATATCCTAATACCGTGACTTCGTCGCGTTGTTTACCCGGGCCTAATAATTCCGCTACCGGTACGCCGAGAAATTGTCCCATTAAATCAAGCAGAGCGGCTTCCAGTGCGGCGACGGCGTTAACGCGAAGTTCGAAAGTCCAGGCGCCTTTACCGAAGGTATCATAGTCCGCATCTAAATAGCCGTTATGCATATCGTTGACGATTTTGTTCAGAATGGAAATAGGGCGCCCGACAACATGAGGAATGGCTTCTGTTAACGCATTTTCGATCGTTGCGCCGCCCGGGGCTTCACCTACGCCGGTATGGCCGGAATTGTCGGTTAAAATAACGATATTTCGAGTAAAATAAGGACTGTGCGCGCCGCCGACATTCATTAACATACTATCGTGACCGGCCACAGGAATAACTTTCATATCGGTAATAACGGGAACGGATTGTGTACTCATAAATAAATTTCCTTTTATATGAAGTGCGGTGAAAACTGCATAAATTTTGACCGCACTTTTTGTTGGCTTTTAACTTGTGTGCATCGGTTTCTTGATTTGACGGTATATGGATAGCACCACGCTTGCGGCGGCTAATAGCAAGAATGCCAAGGCGATAGGGTGCTGGAATAATTCGGAAATATCACCGTTTGCATATTGCAGACCGCGACGTAAATTGGTTTCCAGTGCGTTTTCGAGAATAAAACCCAGAATAAACGGCGGTGCCGGAATATCGAATTTAGACAGGCTTAAACCGATAATACCGAATAACAGCAGACTCCACATATCGAAAATACGGTTGTTTAATGCGTACGCGCCGATTAAACAAAGAACAATGATGATCGGCATTAAAATATAAGAGGGAATTTCCAGGATTTTGACAAAGAAACGCATACAGGCGTACATAATTAACGCCATTAAGAAAGAGGATACGATCATCGATGCGAAGATGTGATAAACCACTTCGCCGTTGGTTTGGAATAGCAACGGTCCGGGCTGTAAACCGTGTAACATAAAACCGCCGAGTAAAATAGCCGTGGCGCCGTCTCCCGGAATACCTAACGTAAGTAACGGTATCATGGCGCCTCCGATAGAGGAGTTATTGCTGGCTTCGGTGGAAATAATCCCCTCAGGAATACCTGTACCGAATTTCTCCGGTGTTTTGCTTACGTTTTTGGTGACGGAATAAGCAATGATATTGCTGCTTGAAGCGCCGATGCCGGGTAAGATACCGATACCCAATCCAATAAGTGATGAACGAACGAGATTGACGATTTGATTTTTTATTTCGCTTAAACGAAAACCTAGCAGTCCCTGCATTTTATAGTTCCGGATTTTACCGGCACTTTGTTTGCCGTCGCCCGAAGACAAAACTTCGCTGATGGCATATAAACCGACTAATACGGCGAGGAGGTTAAAGCCGGATGACAAATCGACGGAACCGAAAGTAAAACGTTGGGCGCTGTCTATTGAGGATAAACCTACTGTTGCGAACATCATGCCGAATAAGGCGCTTAATAATCCTTTTGTCATCGATTTGCCGGATAAGGACGAAATCAATGTCAGCGCGAATAATGTGACGCTGAAATATTCCCACGGTCCGAATTTAATGGTTAAAGCCGCCAGTACGGGACTGAGAATTATCATTGCGAAAATACCGATAACAGTACCGATAAGCGAAGCGAAAATGCCTAACCCCAGCGCTTTACCCGCTTCGCCTTTACGGGCCATTGGAACGCCTTCGAAAGTTGTGGCGATGGAGGATGGCGTGCCGGGAATATTGAGCAGAATAGCCGAAATCAAACCGCCCGAGATACCGCCGATATAAATTGCGGTAAGCATGGATAATCCGTTACCGCTGCTCATGGCATAGGTAATGGGTAAAAACATCGAGAGTGCGGCAACGGTAGTTAAGCCGGGTAACGAGCCGAAAATAATGCCGATACTTACGCCTAACGCAATAAAGGCGATACTTAGCGGATCACCGAAGACCGCACCGAATCCTGAATTGAGCATTTCTAACATAGGGATACTCCTAACCTAAAATACCGACAGGTAAAAACAAGGTGAGGTATTTACTGAATACGTAATAGATTGAAACGGTAAATACTATAGATAATACAATAATGAACAATATCCATTTTTTGCGTTTTTCTGCCGGAAGGAGAACAATAGATTGCAAAATTAAATAGGTAATACTTGAAACAATAAAGCCGGCATCTTGATAACAGGCGATATACAAGCTCAGTAACGCTAAAGAGAGGACTAATTTAATCGGAAATTTTTTCGTTTGTTCCGCTGTAAGCGCCGGGGTTTCAAGCGATTTTGTTTTTCGCCAGTTGCTCAGGGTGGTGATAAATAATACAACGCTGAGAAACAGCATTAAACCGCCGATAATATTGGGAATGGTTTTGGAATCCGGTCCTTGTTGTCCGAATGGGCTGAAAACGGAAATGCTTTGCGCATGATAGAGATAGCTTATGGCAAGCACAGCAAAAAAGATGCTGACGGCAAGATCTTTTTTTATTTTGGGATTCATGTGACATCTCCTGTAGGGGGAAGAATACATGAACGATCGATCGGGTTCCGATCGATCGTTAACACAACGTTATTTTTTACCTTGTAGTAAGTCTTTGATTGCGAGCAATTCGTCGCGTTCTCGATTCCAGGTCGCAATCGTATCGGCTGTATTCAAATAAACCGGTTTTTGGAAGAAACCTTCGATTTCTTTTTGATATTCTTTGTTTTCATTGATGATTTTGCCTGTCGCGGCAGAAAGTTTTTCAATGATTTCAGGATTGGTACCTTTTGGGAAGAACAGGGTATTGTAATAATAATAACCGGCCGGAACTTTTGATTCGCGTAATGTCGGAATATTTACCAGTTTATCGTGCTTACTGCGTTCATTGCTGACATTGGCGATATATTTGAACTGACCTTTATCCACATAATCCTGAACCATATTGAACGGCATTGGAATAATATCGACGTGTTTTCCTAAAAGAAGCGGTAAACGTTCACCGGAACCGCCGGATGAGACAACATTAAGTTGTGCACCCGCTTGTTGTAATCCGATAGCAATCCATAAGGTTGATGCGCCTGTATTTACGGCAAGTTTATATTTGCCGGGGTTTTTCTGCGATTCGGCAATCAGCTCTTCAACGTTATTAAACGGTGCGTCCGCGTTAACCACTAATACTTCATCGGCCGCACTGGAGAAGATGCAGCACGGATCAAAATCTTTAAAACCGAAATTAACCATACCTGAGGCTTCGGCAATATTTAAAGAAAGCTGGGTGACTAATACATTATAACCGTCCGGTTTCATATCTTTTACCTGTGCGGCTGCGATAGAACCGCCGCTACCGGCAATATTACTCACAACAAACGGCTGTCCGAGTTCTTTGGTTAAGTGTTTGGCAAGAGCGCGGGCGTTATAATCGGAGTTTCCGCCCGCAGCGAACGCAACAATAAGGTTTACCGGGCGTTTAGGCCAATCTACATCGGCAGAAGCCGAAGTCGAAAAAACGGCAACGGCAGTGGTGAATGCCGCAAGTGTCGTATTAAGTTTGAATTTTTTCATCTTGATATCTCCCAAGAGTTAATGGATAGAGAAATTAATAACATTATAGAAATTGTGTTTTTTTGAGTATTCGATATTTCTGAGAAAATATAACTTTTTTAGCGGAAAGATTTGTGCAAATGCAATATGTCGTGTGACGGAGTTCACAATTTTTACAAAATTTACAATGGAGAATGGCGGATTTTAGTGAAAAATAAAGGGAACATAAGTTCCCTTTCAGATGATTTTACGTCGTCTTACATAAACATATTAAAAATCAAGACAAGTGCTAAACAAGAGAAGGCGCCGATAAAGGAAACCATTGTTTTAGCCATAAATTGGTCTTTAACTTCTTTTAAACCGTATAAACCGTTGAATACCCAGAATCCGCTGTCATTGAAGTAGCTGAAGGATACGGCGCCGGCACAGGTCGACATCGCGACCAGTGTAGGATTTAAGCCTAATTGCGGCACAAGCGGGGCGGCCAAGGTGGCGGCGGTGATTAACGCAACGGTGGCGCTACCCAGAGCAATACGCATGAGTGCGGCAATAACGAAAGGAATCAGAATCCCCGGAATGCCGACGGTTAAAACCGCTTCCCCTAAAGCGTTACCGATACCGGCATCACGCACAACATAACCTAAGGCTCCGCCTGCGCCGGTGATGAATAAAATCATACCGGTTGATTTTACACCGTCTTCAATAGCTTTGTTGGTTTCTTCTTTGGAAAGACGACGACCTAAACCGTAAAGTGCGATTAAAAGACCGATAATCAATGCAATGATTGGGTGACCGGCAATTTTTAAGAAACTGGCGAAGCCGCTTTCGATTTCTAAGAAATTAACGGTGGTATTGCCTAAAATCAGAATTAAAGGAATCAGAATCGGTGAAAATGACAACCATGCGCCCGGCAGTTTTTTGTCTTTATAAATTTGTTCGAGATTTTCAATGGATTTGATGTATTCTTCTTTAAATTCCTTACGTTCAAAATCGGTACCGTCTTCATTCGGAATTTGGTAGATTTTTTTACCGAGCCATTTTGCATACAGTGTAGACATTACTAAGGTCGGAACCGTTAAGATTAAGCCCCAAATAATCATCATACCCATATCGATATCCAAAATACCGGCAACGGCTAACGGACCCGGAGTAGGCGGAATGAATACGTGTGCTAATTGTAAACCTGTGGCCATCGCTAAACCGAGCGCAATCACACTTTTTCCGGTCATGCGGGATAAGGATTTAGCAAGCGGGGTTAAAATAATTAAGCCGGAATCGGCAAAAACAGGAATAGCCACTACATAACCCGTTAAGGCTAATGCCCATTCTTCTTTGGCTTTACCGATTAATTTGATAATGGAGAACGCCATTTGTTCGGCGGCTCCCGATTTCTCTAAAATCGCTCCCATCATGACGCCGATGCCGATAATAATACCGGTACTACCCAAGGTACTGCCGAATCCCTTCGTAACCGAGCTGATCACTTCGGCGAAAGGCAATCCGCCGATCAGACCGGTGGTTAATGAAGCGAGGATTAAAGCAACAAAAACGTGAATTCTTGTTTTCATCGCCAATATTAGAAGAAGCGCAATACCGATCGCCAAACCGACGAGCATTTGCGACATACTTGCTGCAGTTTCCATTTGTTCACTCCTTTACAGAGAATAAATTTAAGTGTGATTTAAAATGGACAAGAGTACAGGTTGAAATTTCATCGGATATCTTTCGGCAAGTGTTACGTTGAACGTTCAACCTGTATATTGTTATTTAAAATCGGTATTATGCGCTTAACGCACTAAGCAAGGCTTTTTGTTATCGAATTTCCAGCCCGGAATTAAGAATTGCATTGCCATAGCATCGTCACGAGCGCCTAACCCCATCGATTTATAGAGTTCGTTGGCTTTCATCACCTGATCCATATCTAACTCCACGCCAAGACCCGGTTTTTTCGGTACTTCGACCAATCCGCCTTTGATTTGGAACGGTTCTTTGGTTAAACGTTGGTTGCCTTCTTGCCAGATCCAGTGAGTATCGATTGCCGTAATGTCGCCCGGTGCGGCAGCGGCGACATGAGTGAACATCGCCAGAGAAATATCAAAGTGATTATTGGAGTGAGAACCCCAGGTTAAGCCCCATTCATGGCACATTTGCGCCACGCGGATAGAACCCTGCATAGTCCAGAAATGCGGATCGGCTAACGGAATATCTACGGATTGTAATGAAATCGTGTGCCCCATTTGACGCCAGTCGGTGGCAATCATATTAGTGGCGGTCGGCAGACCCGTCGCACGACGGAATTCCGCCATAATTTCACGACCGGAATACCCTTGTTCCGCACCGCACGGGTCTTCCGCATAGGCAAGAACGCCTTTTAACTGTTTACCGATTTTAACGGCTTCGTCCAGCGACCATGCCCCGTTCGGGTCGAGAGTGATACGGGCATCCGGAAAACGTTTTGCCAGCGCGGTGACAGCTTCGGCTTCTTCGAAACCGTCTAAAACGCCGCCTTTCAGTTTAAAATCGTTAAAACCGTATTTTTCATAAGCCGCTTCGGCAAGACGTACGACGGATTCCGGCGTCATCGCTTCTTCATGACGGACACGATACCAGTCGCACGGATCATTTTCCTGGTTTTGATAGGCGAGAGTGGTTTTTTTACGATCACCGATAAAGAATAAATAGCCCAGCATTTCAACGGCATCGCGTTGCTGACCGTCGCCCAATAATGATGCTACGGTAACGCCTAAGAATTGACCTAACAAATCCAGCATGGCGGCTTCAATAGCCGTTACGACATGAATGGTGGTGCGCAAATCGAAAGTTTGCAGGCCACGACCGCCGGCATCGTGATCATTAAAGGTTTGACGCACGGTATTCATCACGTTTTTGTATTCGCCGAGGGTTTTACCGATGACTAAAGGTTTTGCATCTTCCAATGTTTGACGAATTTTTTCCCCGCCGGGTACTTCACCGACCCCGGTATTGCCGCTGTTGTCTTTTAAAATCACGATATTACGGGTGAAATAAGGACTGTGCGCACCGCTCAGGTTCAATAACATACTGTCATGACCGGCAACCGGAATCACTTGCATTTCTGTAATAATTGGCGTGCTCATAATAAACCTCTTGTTGTTTGACTAAATTGTAAATTGAATTCTTTAATTGCAGCAGTACGGTAAAAATTCCGCATTTTCTGACCGCACTTTGACGAAGAATTAACACTTTAGAGCAGGACGTTTTATGATGATTCCCACTCTCGAATACATGATTCGGGAAACTGATAGCAGTATATTTAAACCTTTGCATTTTATAATTAGAGAATATCCCAAATGCACGATTTATAATTCAAATATGTTTAGGCATGCGCACAACCGGAAGTGATCTTGCTCACAAAAATGAAATTATTTTGGCAATAAAAAGAGTGACGAAATGACTAAAATGTCTTGGCTGGTTATAAATGATAATTTCCGATATAACGATAACGTTGATCGAAAAATCGTAGATAAAGTGCGGTCGGATATGGAAGCGTTTATTTGTGACTATATTAAATCCCGAACGCCGACTATTTGAAAGATAAACGGATCCTAATACGAAATAGCAAAATCGACTTAAAATTCAGAAGAAAGAGAGGAAGAATATGGAGGCGTGTCCCGGAGTCGAACCGAGCTACATGGATTTGCAATCCAGTGCATAACCGCTTTGCTAACACGCCGTGAGGTTTGGATAATAAAAAAACACCTGAACGGTGTCATTTAATCAATGATATTCAAATGGTGCCCGAGGCCAGACTTGAACTGGCACGCCTCGAAAGGCGAGGGATTTTAAATCCCTTGCGTCTACCGATTCCGCCACTCGGGCATAACGCATTTTTAAATTGGAGCGGGAAACGAGGCTCGAACTCGCGACCCCAACCTTGGCAAGGTTGTGCTCTACCAACTGAGCTATTCCCGCTTTATATCAGCTTGCTGCCGTTAACGGAAGTGCATTCTACGGATTTTCAATTTAGTGTCAACCGATATTTTTAAAAAAGATAAAAAACGCTGCCGATTGATTATAAAAAAGGCAATTCTGACTGAAAGAATATAAAAAGCAGGTAAAATATTTTGTCTTTTATTTAATGTGAAAATCTTCCTTTTATCCGACCGCACTTTGTGCCACAATGCGCAAATCCGTATTTAAATATAATTTAAAAAGATGTAGGTAAATTGAATGACGAAATATGCTCTAGATACGCTTTTAGCCCAAGCGGGAAACCGAACGGATCCCCGCACCGGTGCGGTTTCCACGCCGATTTTTCTTTCAACGGCTTACGGTCACCAGGGTATCGGAGAAAGCACGGGGTATGATTATAGCCGTACGAAAAATCCGACCCGCACCGTTTTGGAAGAAACCATGGCGAAATTAGACGGCGGCGATCGCGGTTTTGCCTTTGCTTCCGGTATGGCGGCGATTCAGGTATTGATGAGCTTATTTAACGCGCCGGACGAATGGATTGTCTCCGCTGACGTATACGGCGGCACTTATCGTTTATTGGATTATTGTTATAAAAATAATCATAGCGTAAAACCTGTTTACGTGAATACCGCTTCCACGGAGGCGATTGAAGCGGCAATCACCGCAAATACCAAGGCGATTTTTGTGGAAACCCCGTCTAACCCGTTAATGGAAGAATGTGATGTCGCCGCTATTGCAAAGGTGGCGAAGAAACATAATTTATTGTTAATTGTAGACAACACCTTTTTAACGCCGGTGTTGTTCCGGCCGATGGACTTGGGAGCGGATATAACCCTTTACAGCGCTACCAAATATATTGCCGGGCATAATGATGTGTTAGCCGGTTTAATTGTTGCGAAAGGGCAGGAATTATGCGACAGATTGTTTTATATTCAAAACGGTGCGGGCGCCGTGCTTTCGCCGTTTGATTCCTGGTTGACTATCCGCGGATTGAAAACCCTGTCGTTACGCGTGATGCGTCATCAGGAAAATGCGCGGGATATTGCTGAATTTTTGCGTCAACAACCGCAGGTAAAAGATGTGTTATATCCGAATAAAGGCGGTATGCTGTCGTTCCGTTTACAGGATGAAAATTGGGTGAATCCGTTTTTAAAAGCCATTCGGTTAATTACGTTTGCCGAAAGCCTGGGCGGAACGGAAAGTTTCATTACGTATCCGTCTACTCAGACCCATATGGATATTCCCGAGGCGGAACGTATTGCCCGCGGCGTAACGAACGATTTGTTGCGTTTTTCCGTCGGCTTGGAAGACGTAGCGGATATTAAGGCGGATTTATCGCAGGCATTTGCTCGATTAAAATAAGATTTCGCAAATCGTAACGATTGATTGACCGGAAGTGCGGTTAAAATTACACTCGTTTTTACTAAAAGAGCGGGACTCTTGAAATTCACTGATTTGCTCCCCATATTGAAAGGGAACAAACAATATAATTAAAGGATAAAACATATGGCAGAAGTATTTCATTCAACAGATGCGTCTTTTGAAGCGGACGTATTAAAAGCGGACGTACCGGTATTATTGGATTTTTGGGCACCTTGGTGCGGTCCTTGCCGCATGGTCGGTCCGATCTTGGAAGAGTTGGCGGCGGAATACGGTGACAAAGTCAAAATCGTTAAAATTAATATCGACGAAAACCAAGGTACGCCGGCACAATTCGGGGTACGTAGCATTCCGACTTTATTGCTGTTTAAAGACGGCAAAGTGGTAGGCACTCAAGTAGGCGCATTACCAAAAAATCAGTTGGCAAATTTTGTTAACCAAGCACTTTAATTGCACCTTTCTTTCAAAATCCCGGCATTGTCCGGGATTTTTTTGTCTCTGAAATTTTCATCATAGGTTTAAAAGTTGATTTAAATCAAATAAATCCCATTTAAATGATTTTGAGAATGATTTTCATTGAACTTAATTTTGATTTTTCAATAGAATTATTGACGATTTGTTATTTCTAGATTGTTTTTTTGTAAAAATGCCCGGTTTCAACTTTTTTATTTTATTGTTTTTATTTTTTCTTCCTATATCCGCCCACGCGACAGAAATTGCAGTCATAACAGAGCAAAACACGCCTGAACGTAATGTAATGGAAGCCAAACCCAAATCTATTGCAAATGTAGAAAAATTACCCGAAACATCGTTAGCTATCGACAAAAAAACGGGACGAGGGGGGGCACGAAATATTCATACGGATAAAAATTTAGCCGAGTATGCGTTAAATAAAGCGATTGAACGGGGCCATCCGAATATGATTGAAAAAGCGTTAAAAATTTACCGCACTTTTCCTAATCTAGATCCAATTTTGGTTAAATTTGCCGAAGCCAAAATAGCAAAAGCGCGTCAAGATTATTCCGTGGCAATCCGTTTATTCCGCGAGATTATCGCAGAGCGTGCGGATCTCAACCCGGTACGCATCGAATTAGCGATTGTTTTGTTTTTAGACAAACAGGACAGTGCCGCTAAGGCGCAGTTTGAAAAAGCCTTGAGTGACGAAAGCACTCCGCCGGATATTGTCCGGCTGATTAATCTTTATCTGGAGGCGCTGAATAAACGCGATACATGGCAATTCAATGTGAATGCAGGATATATGCGGGAAGAAAATGTCAATAACGTGTCCGATTCCCTTTATATTGAAAATACGGCGTTTAAAAAAGGCGACTCCATGTTGCCGCAAAAAGCTCACGGCATTCAATTTTACGTAGGATTCGAACGCGATTTCAATTTAATGTATTCCCATTATCTCCACATCGAAAATCTTACCTATGGTAAAGCCTATTGGGACAATAACGATTACACCGATATTACCAACCGCACATATCTCGGCTATCGTCATAAATCCGCCAAAACCGCCTGGTCCGTTCTGCCATTTTACGAACGTCAATGGTATGCCACGCACCGTTATAAGAAAGCGACCGGAGTACGGGGAGAATTAAATCATTGGTTGAACCGAAACTGGCAAATATCCACCGCGCTTGAATACGGCAAAGAACAATATCATCGAAACGCTTTGCTGGACGGTAATAACAAATTAGCTTCCGCTACTTTGGTTTGGTTGCGTACGCCGCGGCAATATTTCTATTTCGGCGGCGATTACAGTTTTCAACGCGCTCAGGCACGTCACTACGGCTATGATTTAAAAACCGCACGTATCGGTTGGGGACAAGAATGGGAACGGGGTATTTCGACCCGTCTGGGCTTTGCCGTTTCAAAGCGTGAGTATAAAGCCGACCATGTGCTGGGCAACGTATTTTATTTCAGCAAACCGCGGGAAGACGATATTTACAACATCAACGCCTCCTTATGGAAACGCGATTGGCATTTATGGGGTATTACGCCCAAACTTCGTTTCAACTGGAAAAAACAACGCAGCAACTTTGACAGCCTTTATTCGTACATAGATCGCAGCATAACAGTTTCGGTTGAGAAAACTTTTTAATTACTTTTTTAACTAATAGGATCAATTTATGAGCAAATTTACAAATGTTGCGCTGGCGCTTTTAATGTCATTGGGGATCGGGGCTTGTTCTTCAAGTACCGGCGACTCGTCATCAACCTCCGGCTCCGTTACGGCATCCACTACCCCGACAAATACCTATACTGCATCGACCTCGGAGGATGATTCGGCGTCAGACGCTGGCGGTTCGACTTCAAACAATGACGGTTCGGCGTCAGACGATGGCGACTCGACTTCGGATGATACGGCTACGCTAAGTCAAATTATTGTAGGTACAAATCCAAGCGCTTCGGATTCCGCATCTGCAGCCTACAACTATATCAACAATGATACGGATACGTTGCTTTCCGCAATTGCTTCCGTCGGTACATCGACGCTGAGCGCCAGCTGTTCAAGCAGTTCCAGCGGCGCCTGTTCAAGCGCCAATAAATCTCAGGGGGAGGTAATGATTGCCAAAACCCAAAGCTATTCAAGTTATGCGGTAATTCGTGAAGATTATAACGCTGAAGATGTTCCGGCTAACTCTTATGTCGCGGTAAATACCAATCCGACATCGGCGGCGAATTTATCATCCGCATTAAACGCGACTTATTCGGGACAGGCAACTTATAGCGTCAAAAATAGAGCGAATGCGTTAACGCGCGATTTTACTATGACGGTAACGGATTCGACTGTGAGCGGTTCTGTCTACACAACGGCAACGAACGGAAACACGACGACTTGGGTAACGTTTAATGACGGAACGATTTCGGTCGATACCGGAGCGATTACATTTAGCGGCACCGCAACATTTAAAGAAAGCACTTTTGGCGTAACGGACGGTACTTACCAAGGATCATTTGCCGGTGAAAATGCGGAAGAAGTGGTGGGTACGTTTGAATCTAACGAATCGACGGATTCCGGATCGGTACAAGGCGCATTTGCAGGGACTAAAGACTGATATTTTTAGAAGTGCGGTCGTTTTTAACCGTGTTTTACCCGTTTAACCTAAGGAGCATATTATGCAAAAAACAAAACTCGCTTTATTATTTGCCGGTATTTTCGCTATGCCGGCAACGGCACATGCGGAAGAGACGGAAATATCCACTAGTGAAGATTTAGGTATCGAAACTTTAGAAACAATTGTTGTACAAGATACGTCTTTTAGCCAACAAATCGGTACGCAAAAAATTACCGAAGCGCAAATTAAACGCCGCCCTTCAACCAACGGCAATATCACGGAGCTGTTAAAAAGCAATCCGACCGTCGCATTTTCAAATCAGGCGGAAACATCAATAGGTGCGGGTGAAATTAAACCTGAAGAAATTTCATTCCACGGTGAAAAATTTTATAACAATAACTTTACTGTCGACGGTATTACCAATAACGATAATATGAATCCTGCCAGCGGTAATGCGACTTTGAATGCGCAAAACGGTATGGAGGTGTATGAGTTGCCTTCCGAGGGTTCCCAATCTATGTGGATTGATTCGTCATTATTGAAATCCGTAGAAGCATTCGACAGTAATGTTTCAGCCAAATACGGTAACTTTACCGGCGGGGTGGTCAATGCGGAAATTAAAGATCCCGAGTTTGATAAGCAGCACGGTCGTATTTCTTACCGCACTACCCGGGGCAGTTGGGCTAAATTCCATGTTCAGGACAAAAATGTCGATGATTTCTATAAGGCGAATCGTTACGACTTTCAGCCGGAATTTACCAAAAATATTTATTCCGTTTCGGTAAGTCAGCCGTTAAGCGAAAACACGTCGTTACTTTTCTCATATAACAGAACGGAATCGGATATTAAATATTTGCATCCTTATCTTTATTATACGGATAATCCGCTCGGTTATGTGACGGAAACGCAAAAACGGGTCAATGAAACCTATTTATTAAAAGGCGTTCATATTGCTGAAAACGGTGATATTTGGAAAGCTACATTTATGTATTCGCCGCATAAATCCAAATCATTCAAACCTAATGTTGTGGGGGGGGGGTATTCAAATAATGGCGGCGGTTACAATTTCAATCTTACTTGGGATAAAGAATACGATAACCTTAAGATGAACACTGTTTTTTCTTATAAACGGGTCGGCAATGAAATCGAACATGATGTCGATACCTATCGTCGTTACGTCTCGACCGGAGCGTCGGGCGGAACGATCGACTGGCGTAGTAATTCAAGCGGTTATGCATTGTACGGCGGTTACGGTTCTTATAAAACGCAAAAAGATACTTACACGATAAAACAGAATTATAGTCTGAAGGAATTCGATTTAGGCGATACAAGCCATAAATTAATATTTGGCTGGTCTGCCGAATTGGCGCAGGCAAAATACAAACGAGATCATGAAGCGTGGCAATATTACTACGAATCGGCCAATATCAGCTGTAACGGTATGAACGAATGTATCGAGGGAGAACAATATGCCACTTCGGCCCAGGCTTATGCGGCAAAGAATGTGAAAGTAAACGACAGTAGTTATGCCGCATATATTGAAGATCGCATAAAATGGAAAAATGTGGATTTAAATCTTGGTGCCCGGGTAGACTACAACCAATATTTGAAAAATGTGAATGTAGCGCCGCGGATTTCCATTAACTATGATGTGTTTAGTGACGGTAATACCAATATTTTCGGCGGTTATAACCGTTATTATGCAAATTCGATGCTTGCTTATAAACTCCGCGAAGGTATCGGTAACCGAGACCGCTGGTATCGTAATGCAAGTACCAATTATGTATGGACGCTGAGAGCGTCGGGGACGAGTTATCCGTACGCAACTTCGGATCTGGAAACGCCTTATAGCGACGAGTTTGTTCTTGGCGTAGGTCAGAAAATGTGGGGAATCGATACCGTGTTAAAATGGGTTCACCGTAACGGACGTGATCAATTTACACGCAAAACTATTAATGGTTATTACACACTAACCAATGACGGCTGGAGTAAAAACGATAATATAACCCTAAGTTTTGATAAAATCGGCGAATATAAATTTAAATATGCCAATATGGATTGGGGACTATCGTTTCGTTACAATAAAAACGAAACAAGCGGCAGCAATTACGATGCAAATGCAACATATTTCGACAACGAGTATGCCGTATATAACGGTCGGTTGATCCAAGCCGACGATTTACCGAGCAATGATTATAATTCAAAATGGGCGGCAACTTTAAATGTGAATACGGAATTTCCGAGTATCCGTTTAACCTGGGATCAGCGTTTAAGTTGGGTCGGCGCTTATGATTATATTAAAGCAACATCCACCTCGATAAACTGTCAATACAGTAACTATCAATCTATTTGCGGTTCTTTATACGGTCAAGATATCGATGCGACCGTATACGAAGATGCGAGTATCGGCAGTCAATTGCTATTAGATTGGCGCTTCGCTTACAAGCAACCGATTACGAAAGATCAATATATAGAAATTACGTTAGACGTAAACAACGTATTGGACAGTAAGGCAAAAGCTTCATCCTCCGGGTCGACCATTTACTACAAAATGGGTCGCAATTTCTGGCTCGGCGCAAGCTATAACTGGTAATTTACATTTATTCATGTGAAAAAGTGCGGAGAAATCGACCGCGCTTTTTTAATGAAACGAAAAAGGAATTCAAAGTGCGGTTAAAAAATCCATTATTTTCGGTGTTATTTTTAATATTGAGTATCCGGGTCGGAGCGGAAATTTCGACGCCTATTCAAGGAAAACTGGATAACGGATTGCGTTATACCTTATTGCCGTTACACGAAGAAAAAGGGCATGTGGAAATCCGCATGAAAGTTAATGCGGGGGCGGTGGATCAGAAAGACCATCAGCACGGAGTGGCGCACATGGTAGAACACTCAGTATTTCACCAATCCGAGAAATATCCCGATGTGATGGCCCATTTGCACCGTAACAATTGGGTGCGCGGTAAAAATTATAATGCCGTGACGACAATGGACAGTACGACCTATATGCTTACGCCGCCGGTTCAGGCTAATCTGGAGCAGGGATTGGACGCTTTACAACAAATGCTGTTCCGTGCCAAGTTAACCCAAAAGGATTTGGACGGCGAACGTAAAGTTATTATGGAAGAATGGCGACAGGGACTGGGTGTCGGTTCGGCGATGAATCAACAACGTTCGTCCGCTATCCGAGCCGATTCCCGTTATGTCCGTTCGCCGGTTATCGGTACGGAACAAGCCATAGCCGGCATGCCGGCCGCCGAACTGCAGGATTTTTATCGTACTTGGTATGTGCCGAACAATATGCAACTGCTGATTATGGGAGATTTTGAAGCCGAACGGGCGAAATCTTTAATTAAGCAATATTTCGGCGATGAAAAAGCAAAAAATTTACCGTCACGGGATTACCTGGAACCCGTTCTGAAAGATCGTATTTTGATGTCGAAAGTACAGGACCCCCGTAGCGGTGTGAGTCAGGTCGCCTTTGTATTCCGTGTGGACGAAAGCCGTAGCAAGGGGCAATCCGAGCGGGCCCGTTACGAACGGATGGTGGATCGCCTTGCGCTGGCCGCCGTCACGCAACGCATTCGCAATGAGAGCATGGTGAAAAACAATCTGCCTAAAGGCGTGGAAAGTCTGGTGGTACGAAAATCCGATATCGGTCGGAAAACGGCGGCGGTGGCGATTTTTGCAAGCGTGGATAAAACATCCCATAAAGCGGGATTAGAACGGATTCTGACCGAAATCGAACGTTTGAAACGTTATCCGATTACGGCGGACGAATTGGCGAAACAAAAAGAAACGGTTCAGGCTCAGGTGGATAATGCTAAAAAAAATAAAGGAGATCGCGATTTTCAAGGTTGGCTGCGGGCAATGATGGATTCCGTATTGCAGGATAAGCCTTATTTGCCCCAAACGGAAATAGCGGCACTCACTCAACCGATTTTAGAGAAAATTTCCGTGGCGGACATTAATGCGCGGATTCGCTTCTGGTTAAACGCCGAAGATCGTATTGTGCAGTATCAACCGCCCCGTAACGAGCAACTGACATTAACGGTTGCGGATGTAACCGCGTTGCAAGCGACGGTTTCCGGGGCGGAAATCATGCCGCCGACGCCGGAAAAAGAGATTACGCCAATGGCGTTGAACAGTGTCGATACACAAGGTACGGTCAAAAAAACGACTGTTTTTAAGGCGCAAAATGTACAGCATTGGCAACTGTCCAACGGCGATAAAGTCGTGTGGCTGAAATTGCCGTTAGCCCGACAACGTACGTATTTTAAAGCTGTCAGCCGAGCCGGGTTTAAGTCGGAAGGACTGGGGGAGTGGCAGAGCCAGATTGCCGCTCAGCTGATTGCGCAAAATGCGCCGTTTGATTGGGAAACCGAGCAACTGAACCGGTGGAAAGAACTGTCTAAAGTGGGATTATCCATTAACCAGACCGAAACCAAGCTGATTTTTGACGGTACGGCGGATAATGAGCATTTGCAGGATTTATTCCGTTTGTTTTACGCTTATGAAACGGAAACCCAGGTCAAAGACGGGCTGGATGAGATAAAAGAACAATTCGCCCGCAGTTTGGATTTACAAAACCGACACAGTGATGAAAATGTCCGTTTGAAAGCGTTAACCAAATTACGGTACAGTGTGGAATCGACCGATGCGTTGCCGGATCATGTCGCATTAACAGCTTTATCGGAACAGGATTTAAATGCTTGCTGGGAAAAAATGGTTGCGGTACCTGTCACATACTACATCGTTAATAATATGGACGAAACGGCGTTAAAAAAACTGGTGACGCAGTATCTTGCCGTGCCTCGAGGTAAACCGTTGAAATCCGGCAGAATACTTCCTACGCCGGGGAAAAATACGGTGGAATTGGCGCAGAATTTAGATCCGAAAGCGGAAGTGACGTTCTGGATGTTTACGCCCCGCCCGTGGCAGGGCAAAGATGCCGTGCGGGTGGCGTTATTACGCAGTATTGCGACCAATAAACTGAAACAGGCGCTACGCGATCAGGCCTTAGGCGTATACAGTTTACGTTTTGAAAGCATGCTGAATCCGGAATCGGCACGTATCGAAAGCGAATTGAAATTCACCACGGAACCGTCCAAGGTGCGGGATTTGCTGGAAAAGGCCCGAGCGGTGTTAAAAAATCTGCCGTCGGCTATTACGGAAGAAGACGTAACAACCGCCAAATCGCAATTTGAACAAAGGGAAAAAGCCCGCCGAAAAGAAGTGTTTACTTGGATGAACCGATTGATTTTGAGCGAGGAGCAATTCGGCCATCCTGAATATCTCACGGAGATGCAGGGATTGACGCAAGAAATCACATTGCAAAAAATCAAAGAAATGGCGTCGAATATTTATCACGAAAATAATCAGAAAACCTATATTCTATTACCGAAAAGCGAAAAATAGCTCAAAAGTGCGGTCAAAACCGACCGCACTTTTTTTATTACAACGCGGTATCCGAAAAGACACCGGGTTTAATTTGGTATTTTACGCTGGCATAAGCCGGGGTAGCGTTTTTGATTGTCCCAGACGTGATCAATGGTCATTTGGTTTTTGTCGTATTGCAGAATATGCAGATTTACGCTTTCGCCGGAATTGGAACTTTCCTTCAGATTTTCAAAGAATAACGATTCGTACTCTTTTAATTGCGGCTCTTCATCCAAGCGTTTTTCTGTCTGGCTGGGGTGAATGCGCCCGAAAGAATAATCGGTGCTGATTTCCGACAGGACATTGTCTTTTAATTGCCAACGACCGGTATGTTTGCTTTCGTAAGCGAAATGGTTATTCACAAACAGCAAACCGGTGCCAACGGTAGAACCGTCCGCTTGAAAGTCTAGGCTGTCCAACGATTGAATATGCAAATCATCGTAAATAATTTTACATTGCCATTCGCCGATGATGTCTTGTTTGGAAACGCTCGGATTTTTGACCGCCGTTTCCGACAAAATAACATTGCCGTAAGCGGATTGGACTGCAATAGCGGTTAACAGCCATAATGCGAATTTTTTGCTCATTTTGCTTGCTCCCGTAATTTTTTCAAAACGGCTTTCATTTTATCGTCTAACGGTGCGTTTAGACGCAGGGGTTCGCCGGTTTTCGGGTGTTCGAAACGAATGTTTGCGGCATGCAGAAATAAACGGTTCAGTCCCAACGCCGCCATACCGGCATCAAAGTTTCTATCGCCGTATTTATCGTCCATAGCTATAGGATGTCCGGCATATTGGGCGTGCACACGGATTTGATGGGTTCTGCCGGTGACGGGAGACGCCTTTACCAACGTGGCGTCAGCATAACGCTCTTCAACGGAAAATCGGGTTTCCGAGGGTTTGCCTTGCTCGCTCACCCGAACCATGCGTTCGCCGCCGGATAGTTCGTTTTTCAGCAGAGGCGCTTTCACCGCTTTAACATGGGATTGCCATTGCCCGCGCACTAACGCCAAATAATCTTTCTGCACGGTTTTAAGACGTAACTGTTCGTGTAAATTGCGCAAAACGGAACGTTTTTTCGCCACCAGTAAAATACCCGATGTATCGCGATCCAGACGGTGAACCAGTTCTAAAAAACGCGCATGCGGACGTAATGCGCGCAAGCCCTCGATTACCCCGAAGCTTAAACCGCTGCCGCCGTGTACCGCAATACCGGAAGGTTTGTTGAGTACCAGCAGACAATCGTCTTCAAAAATAATCTGCTGTTCCAGTTGCGCTACTTTGTTGAGTTTGGTTGAAACCGGTGTCTCTTTTTCCGAAATGCGTACCGGTGGCACGCGTATGATGTCGCCCGCCTGAAGCTTATATTCGGGTTTAATCCGCCCTTTGTTTACGCGCACTTCGCCTTTGCGCACAATGCGGTAAATCAGACTTTTCGGCACGCCTTTTAATTTGGCGAGCAAAAAATTGTCGATCCGCTGACCGGCTTCGTCATCGGAAATCTGCAGCATTTTAACGGAGACGTTAATGACTTTGTCGTTCATATTCGTATTTATTAGTGAAAATCAGGCGGATTCTAGCATAAAAGCCGCCCGAATTGAATGATCGAAATAGCGGGAACACAACTGAAATGCCTTGCTTAAAACCGCCTTTTCGCCCATAATAGTACAAATTTTTGTCCGTCTAAAAGTGCGGTCGAAAATTTATCCGTTTTTGTTAGGGCAGACTTAATGCGGATGTGTTGGAAAATAGTCGTAAGACATTAATACCTAACAAGTTTTATGTAATTAAATCACCGATTCGGCAAAGTTTTTGATTATTGCCGACATCATCAATGCACCCAGCTGGATGACCGTCGCGAAGACGGGCGGAAGCGACAAACACGAGGTCGATGGTGACGTGAGCGCAAACAGGATGCGAAACGGGCGGCAATTCGTTAAGACGAAGATTCGCCGGTATTTGCAGTCCGCAGATACGCAAAGTGCGGTCGGATTTAATTGAATTTTGACAAAAATAAAAAATAACAGAGAAATTTTTACAAATGAAAAGAATGTTAATTAATGCGACTCAAAAAGAAGAGTTGCGTGTAGCGTTGGTCGACGGCCAGCATTTATTTGATTTGGATATCGAAAGTCCGGGTCATGAGCAGAAAAAAGCCAATATCTACAAAGGCCGTATTACCCGCGTAGAACCGAGTCTTGAGGCTGCATTCGTAGACTACGGCGCCGAACGTCACGGTTTTCTGCCGTTAAAAGAAATTGCCCGCGAATATTTTCCGGCTGATTACGTTTATAACGGACGCCCGAACATCAAAGATGTGATTAAAGAGGGGCAGGAAGTCATTGTTCAGGTGAACAAAGAAGAACGCGGCAATAAAGGTGCGGCGTTAACGACTTTTGTTTCCCTGGCCGGTAGTTATTTGGTCATTATGCCGAATAATCCTCGTGCGGGCGGGATTTCCCGTCGTATCGAAGGCGACGAACGTATTGAGTTAAAAGAAGCGTTAAGTTCGTTAGACGTACCGGAAGGCGTGGGTTTAATCGTTCGTACGGCAGGCGTGGGTAAATCATCGGAAGAATTGCAGTGGGACTTGAAAGTGTTACTGCATCACTGGGAAGCCATCAAACAGGTTTCGGAAAACCGTCCGGCACCGTTCCTGATTCATCAGGAAAGTGATGTTATTGTCCGTGCTATCCGCGATTATTTGCGGCGCGACATCGGCGAAATTTTAGTGGACAGCCCGAAAATTTACGAAAAAGCGAAAGCACATATCAAACTTGTGCGTCCGGATTTCATTAACCGAATTAAGCTTTATCAGGGTGAAGTACCTTTATTCAGCCATTATCAAATCGAATCTCAGATTGAATCGGCGTTCCAGCGGGAAGTTCGTTTGCCTTCCGGCGGTTCTATCGTAATTGACGCCACCGAAGCGTTGATTGCCATCGATATTAATTCCGCACGCTCAACCCGCGGCGGCGATATTGAAGAAACCGCATTAAATACCAACCTTGAAGCGGCGGATGAAATCGCCCGTCAGCTACGTTTACGCGACTTAGGCGGTTTAGTGGTGATTGATTTCATCGATATGACGCCGGTTCGCCACCAACGAGAGGTGGAAAATCGTATGCGTGAAGCGGTTCGTCAGGATAGAGCCCGTATTCAGATTAGCCGTATTTCCCGTTTCGGTTTGCTGGAAATGTCACGCCAGCGTTTAAGTCCGTCGTTAGGCGAATCTTCCAGCCATATTTGTCCGCGTTGCCAAGGAACGGGTAAAGTACGCGATAACGAAAGTTTATCACTTTCTATTTTACGTTTGATTGAAGAAGAGGCGCTGAAAGAAAACAGTAAACAGGTACAATGCATCGTACCGGTTCAAATCGCTTCTTACTTGCTGAATGAGAAACGTAAGGCTATTCGCAGCATTGAAAAACGTCATAATGTAGATATTGTAGTCGCGCCGAATGAAGCGATGGAAACGCCTCATTTCAGCGTTTTCCGTTTACGTGACGGCGAAGAAGCGAATGTTTTAAGTTATCACCTGCCAAAATTACATGAAGTGCAAGAAGATGTGTTTGTTGCGGAAGAAAGTCTGATTTCCCGCAATATCGAAACGGCGGCGGTAACGGCAGAAAATATGGCGGAAAGCGCGGTCTTGTCTATGACTATTCCCGAAGCCGCGCCGGTTATCGAAGCTAAAAAAGAAGCGGAATCGTCTTTATTTGCGCGCATTGTTGCGGCCATTAAGAAGTTATTTACGACGGCGCCGGAAGCGGAAAAAGTCGAAGAACAACCGGTTGTCACCCGTAATAACCGTAATAATCGTCGTGAACGTAATAATGAACGCAATAACGAACGCCGTAATAGTCGTCGTTCACGAGCGGAACGTAATACGGCGAGAAATAACGATACCGCAGCGGAAAAGCCGGAAACTCCGTCACGCAACGAGCGTTCGAATGAACGTAATAATCGACGTAACGCCCGCCGTGCCGCTTTGACGGATGAGACGTCGGCAAATGCGGGAACAGCGGAAGCCGTTGAGACGTCCGAAGAAAAATCACCTGCGCCCCGTCAACCGAGAGAACGCCGCGAACGTCGCGATTTGCGTAAAAAAGTCCGTGTCAGCAATGAAACGGTAGAGCAACAGGCGGTCGAAGAGGTTTCTGCCGTAGCGGAAGAAACGGTAACGGAACAGCCGTCTTCAGAATCGCCGCGTCGTGAACGCAGCGAACGTAATTCCCGTCGAATGCCGCGCCATTTACGTACCAATAATTCACGTCGTCGCCGTAACGAGGTCTCATCCATGCCGTTGTTCGCCGCCGTGGCTTCGCCGGAATTGGCAAGCGGTAAAGTCTGGATTGATTCGAATACGACATCGCAAAAAACGAAAGAATCGAATTTCCTATCGGTAGATGAATTGTTGGAACAACAAACGCAAAATGATGAAGTAGAAGTCAGTACGCCGGCTTCCTCTATCGTAGAAAAAGCGGAAAATAATGCGCAGCCTTTAGGCTTGGTCAGCCAACCTGCAAATGAAGCGGTGGAGAAAAAAGTACAGGAATCTCTTGAGCGTTTGAATGAGGAACAGCGTGTTCTCGAACAGCAAGCGAAAGCTTCCTCCGTTGCTGAAGCGGCGGTAGAGAAAGAAAACGTTATTCCCGAGAAAAAGGTGAATGAACCGGAAATCTCCGTGAAAAACGGACAGAAATTTGACCGCACTTACCGTTTTAACGGTCGGTTAGGTACGATTTCCGCCGTACGGCACACCAAAGCGGATATGACTTTGGCGAAGGCCGATAATGAAGTGAATGTTCCGTTTGACATTGTGGAATGGAAAGACAGCCGTTACTATTTCCACGGTAAAGGCTCGGCGGGTCATCACAGTGCCATCAGCCATGTGTTCAGCGAACCCACGAAGGCTGAGGCTAAGTAGGGTTTCACTAATGTAATAATAAAAAGATCTGACTTTCGGGTTAGATCTTTTTTATTGAATTTTTAAATGTCGGCTTAGCGGCGAAATTTCTGATAAAGAATGGTGATAAGCAGTACCGCTGTCAATATCGAATAAACAACCGGCATTAATTCAATACTTTTGGTCGCGAGAAAATAATGAATAACGGCAAAAATTAATGAAAAATAGACCAGTTTATGCATTGTCAGCCAGTTTTTTCCCAAGATGCGGTGGATGAAGGGAATAAGACTAATCGGTACGATACACAAAATCAGCAAACTGAGCAGCCCTAAAATCAAATAAGTCCGTCGGCTGATTTCGTGAAAGAAAAGCGGTAGGTCGCCTCCCAGTTCAAGCAGCAAATAAGATAACAGATGTAACAGCGCATAAAATATCGCCCATGATCCCAAAGGGCGGTGCAGTATAGCTAATGAAGGTTGTTGCCACAATATAATCAGGCTACGTAACAAAAAAACGGCAAGTAAAATACTGATTGCCGTAAATCCCAAGAAGTGTTGAATTTCTTTTATAGGATCGGCGCCCAAACTTGCGTCGTCTCGGTATAGCACAAAACTTAGCCATAAGGCGGGCGATAAACAAAGCAGATGAATAAGCGGTCGTAGAAAAAATAGCATTAAAAATTCACCTTTAAATCCAATCCCTTATATAAATGAGCCACTTCCTTTTCGTAACCGTTAAAAGGTAATGTCGGCTGACGCTTAACGGTAAATAAACCGCCGGAACCGATAATCCGCTCACTTGCTTGCGACCAACGAGGATGATCTACTTCAGGGTTAACATTGGCATAGAATCCGTATTCGTGCGGGGTAAGCTGATTCCACGTGGTAACCGGTTGTCGTTCGGTTAAGCGGATTTTGACAATGGATTTGATACTTTTAAAGCCATATTTCCACGGTACGACAAGACGAATCGGAGCGCCGTTTTGCGGTGTTAAGGTTTTACCGTATAAACCTACCGATAAAATGGTTAACGGATTCATTGCTTCGGCAAGGGTCAACCCTTCTTTATAAGGGTAATCCAAACCGCCGCCGAATAGCGTGTTTTTTTGTCCGGGCATATTGGCAGGATCGTACAGGGTTTCGAACGCCACATATTTGGCTTTGCCCGTCGGTTTGGCTTTTTCCAATAATCGGCTTAATTCAAAGCCAATCCACGGCACAATCATCGACCAGGCTTCCACGCAGCGCAAACGGTAGATACGTTCTTCTAAAGGAAATGCGAGTAATTGCGCGAGCGTAAATATCATGGGATTTTCCACTTCACCGCTGACTTCGATCGTCCAAGGTTCCGTTTTCAGCGTTGAAGCGAATTTTGCCGGCGATGCTTTATCCACTCCGAATTCATAATAGTTATTATAGCCGATAACTTTGTTTTCCGGTGTCAGAATTAAATCCGGTTTGTTATCCGCTTTAAAGGAAAGTGCGGTGCGTTTTTCTTCCGTTTTTTTCGCTGCCGCCAAATTCGGAAAAGCAGCAGCGGCACTTAGAACGCTCATACCCTGAATAATTTTCCGTCTTTGTATAAACAGTTTTTCCGGAGTGACATCCGTTTTGGTAAATTTGTTCATGTAGTACCTCTGCCGCTTTTAGTTTATTTCATGTTTTCTGATTTCATATCGGATTTCATATCAGACTTCATATCGGCTTTCATATCAGACTTCATATCAGACTTCATATCGGCTTTCATATCGGATTTCATCATTTTATCCTGTTGCATACAGTTCGCATCCGTTTTATCCTTACAGTCGGAAGCCATATTGTCTGCCTGAACCTGAAATGCACACAGCGCCAATGTGGATAATGTTAAGGTTTTTAATACGGTAAGTTTAACCATTTTTCTTCTCCTTTGAAGTTTTTGCTGGAATAACCGGAACAGTTGTTCATATGTATGTCAGTCTGTTTATGAATAAACCGTTCCGTTTGAATATGAAAATAAGCTATTTTCATGTCTATTAGTCGGATGACAAGTCCGTTTATTACAAAAAATTTTGCTTCAGGGAAAATAAAATGAGCAAAAACATGAAAAATCAGCGTATTTATAGCGAACAGATTGAAGAAATCCGCCGGCAAATGATGAAATTCGCTCGGTTACAGCTGCAAAATTCGGCGGTAGCGGAAGATTTAGTACAGGAAGCCTTTACCGACGCATTAAAAAATATCGATAGTTTTCAACGAAAGTCGGCGTTAAAAACCTGGATTTTTGCGATCTTAAAAAACAAAATTCTGGATTATTTTCGTTATAAGGAAAGATTTGTTTTAGCCGGTGATCTTGCATTTGATGATGATAATTCGCCGAATACTTTTTTTGACGAAAAAGGGCATTGGAAGGCGGAATATTATCCGAATATACCCGAAGTATTGGAGGAAACGGAAAATGCCGTATATTCCGAGGAATTTTGGCTGATTTTGGAAGTTTGTTTGGTTCATTTACCGGCAAAACAGGCGAGGGTGTTTATGATGCGGGAATTTCTCGAACTCAGTACGCAGGAAATTTGTAATAAAGTACGGATTACGGCGGAACATTTCCATGTATTGATGTATCGGGCACGTTTGCAGTTGCAGCGTTGCCTATCGGTAAAACTGCATGATGACTGAAAGGATGACAGAATGATGAAGTTAAATTGTTTATCCACCACTAAAGCCATTTCCGATGCCAGAGAGCGTAAACTGAGCTTGCCGGAAAGGGCGGGAATGCTTGCGCATTTGCTTTATTGTCCGTATTGTCGGACATTTAAAATGCAATGTGAAAATATGAGCCGTTTGATGCGGACATTTAAGACAATGGAAAAAACGAGTGAAAAATAGACCGCACTTTTGCGGGAATCGATGCGAAAAGCCCGTGATTTGCCACGGGCTTTAATGTTTTTAAGCGAAATTATTTCACTTCTTTAAACATAATTTCATCCGGAATGACAGAACCCTGCCAGTAAAGCTCGCTTGCCACTTTTTGTGCTAACTGCAAATAAGCCTGACGGATTTCTTCATTGGAACCGGAAACTACGGTTGGGACGCCTTTGTCCAAATCTTCACGCAGACAAATATGCAACGGTAATTGTCCCAATACTTTCGAACCGTATTTTTGTGCAATTTTTTCTGCGCCGCCGGTTCCGAAAATCGGTTCATGATGTCCGCAGTTAGAACAAATGTGTATCGACATGTTTTCCACAATACCTAAAACCGGCACGGATACTTTTTGGAACATAGCGATGCCTTTTACCGCATCCAGCAAGGCGATGTCCTGCGGCGTAGTGACTACCACGGCGCCGGTCACCGGAATTTGTTGGGAAAGCGTTAACTGAATATCGCCCGTGCCCGGCGGCATATCGATAACCAAATAATCCAGTTCGCTCCATAAGGTTTCGTTTAATAACTGGCTGAGTGCACTGCTTGCCATCGGTCCGCGCCAAATGGTCGCGTTATCCGCTTCCATTAAATAGCCGATAGAATTGGTTTGTAATCCCTGTACGACGATTGGATTGATATGCTGATTATCCGGTGAAGTCGGACGTTGATCCGTCGCACCCAGCATGTGCGGAATAGAAGGTCCGTAAATATCCGCATCTAAAATGCCTACTTTTGCACCTTGCGCCTGTAAAGCCAATGCCAGATTTACTGTGGTAGTGGATTTCCCTACGCCGCCTTTGCCGGAGGTGACGGCAATAATATTTTTAACGCCTTTCACCGCAGGGTGATTATTGGCACGTTTCAGGGTCGCGATTTGATAAGTTAGCAGCCATTTGATTTCTTTTGCGCCAGCGACGGCGAGTAACGCGTCCGATAATTCGGTTTTACATTGTTCGAAAGCGGAATTCCAGGCGAAAGGCATCTGTAATTCGATACGCAGCGTATCGCCGCCTTTTTCGATTTTTTTGACCGCACTTAGTACGATTAAATCCTGCTGTAAACTGGGATGTTTGAAATTTTTAATGATCTCGACAAGTTTTGTTTGTTGTTCAGCCGAAAAAGTCGGCGAAAATTGAATGGTCATAATATTTCCTAAAAGTCAGAGTAGATTTCCCGACTATTTAACCACGACAGGCCGATTCTGTTAAGTGAAAATACGGTTCAAGTAGAAAAAATACCGTGCTTAAGGTAAAATCACCACAATTTTCACAGCAGATTTAAGGTGATAAAAAGAATGTCAAAAGCAAACCGTCAAATTCTTGTTACGTGTGCGTTGCCGTATGCAAACGGTCCGATTCATTTAGGTCATATGCTTGAACATATTCAGGCGGATATTTGGGTACGCTTTCAACGTATGCGCGGTCATGAAATCTATTTTGTGTGTGCCGATGATGCACACGGCACGCCGATTATGCTGAAAGCCGATCAAATGGGCATTGCGCCGGAACAATTGATTGCCGACGTCCAAAAAAGCCATTATGCGGATTTTTGCGGCTTTAACATCAGTTTCGATAACTACCATTCCACGCACAGCGAAGAAAACCGTGAATTTTCCGAAATGATTTATAATCGATTGAAAGAAAACGGTTTTATTAAAACCCGTGCCATCTCCCAGCTGTTTGACCCGGAAAAATCCATGTTTCTGCCTGATCGTTTCGTGAAAGGTACTTGTCCGAAATGTAAAGCGGAAGATCAGTACGGCGATAATTGCGAAGTCTGTTCCGCAACATACAGCCCGACGGAATTGATTGCCCCTCGTTCCGTGGTATCCGGGGCGACGCCGATTATCAAAGAAAGCGAACATTTTTTCTTTGATTTACCGAGTTTTGAGGCGATGCTAAAACAATGGAATCGTTCCGGCGCATTGCAATCGGAAGTGGCGAACAAAATGCAAGAGTGGTTTGATGCCGGCTTGCAACAATGGGATATTTCCCGCGACGCACCGTATTTCGGTTTTAAAATTCCGGGTACGGAAAACAAATATTTCTACGTCTGGTTGGACGCGCCGATCGGTTATATGGCGTCCTTCAAAAACTTATGTAACCGCCAAAATATCGACTTTGATCGATTCTGGAACAAAGACAGTCAGGCGGAACTTTATCACTTCATCGGCAAAGATATCATGTATTTCCACAGTCTGTTTTGGCCGGCAATGTTGGAAGGGGCGGATTTACGCAAGCCGAGCAATATTTTCGTACACGGTTATGTGACGGTAAACGGTGAAAAAATGTCCAAATCCCGCGGTACCTTTATTCAGGCGGCAACCTATCTGAAACATTTGGATCCGGAGTGCCTGCGTTACTATTATGCGGCAAAACTCAGCAACCGTATTGATGATTTGGATTTGAATCTGGAAGATTTCGTACAACGGGTTAATACCGATTTAGTCAATAAACTGGTGAATTTAGCGTCGCGTAACGCCGGGTTTATTCAAAAGCGCTTTGCCGGTAAATTAGCGGATAAATTGGATGATGAAGCCTTATTCAACGAATTTATCGCACAATCGGCACAAATCGCCGCATATTATGAAAATCGAGAGTTCGGCAAAGCTGTGCGGGAAATTATGGCATTAACCGATAAAGCCAACAAATATGTAGACGAAAAAGCACCTTGGGTGATAGCCAAAGAACAAGGTCGCGAGACCGAATTGCAGCGGGTTTGTTCCATGGGCATTCAACTGTTCCGCGTATTAATGGGCTATTTGAAACCGGTCTTGCCTAAATTGGCGGAACGTTCGGAAGCCTTCTTACAGGCGGAATTAACTTGGGATAATTTAACGCAACCGTTATTAGATCACGAAATTGCGCCGTTTAAAGCATTGTTCAGCCGGGTCGATAGTAAACAAATCGAAGCGATGATTGAAGCGTCTAAAGCGGAAAACGCAGCGGTGAATTCATCTCCGAAGGCTGAAAAAACAGCGAAAAAAACGACCGCACTTGAAAGTGAATTCGAACCGCTGGAAGCGGAAATCAGCATTGACGATTTTGCCAAAATGGATTTACGGGTGGCAAAAGTGATCAGTTGCGAAGCGGTGCCGGAAAGTAAAAAATTGCTGAAATTCCAGTTGGATCTCGGTTTTGAAACCCGCCAGGTTTTATCAGGCATTAAAGCCGCTTACGGAAACCCTGAAGAGTTGATGGGACGTTTTGTAATCATGGTGGCAAATCTTGCACCCCGTAAAATGAAATTCGGTATGTCGGAAGGCATGATTTTGTCTGCCGGCAGCGGCGGCGAGGATTTATTCCTGTTGGATGTAGACGCTGGCGTCAAAGCGGGCAGCCGGGTAAAATAAGCTAAAACGTTGAAATTTATAACCGCACTTAAGTTTTATAACAAAAGTGCGGTTATTTTTTTGTTTGTTTTTAAGGAAGGTTCCGATAATCAGAATAATAAAAAGCCCATCGGTTGATGAGCTTCAGAAAAATTATCGGATTATTGTTTAAACGGATCTTGCAGAATCATGGTTTCCACCCGGTCCGGACCGGTGGAAAGAATCGCTACCGGCACACCGGTGACTTGTTCGATACGTTTCACATAATTGTGAACCGCCGCCGGCAATTTATTGTAATCGGTGACGCCAAAAGTGTTTTCTTTCCAGCCCGGCATGCTTTCATACACGGGTTCTACGCCTTCCCAGTCTTTAGCGGAAAGCGGAGCGTAATCCACCACTTCGCCGCTCGGTAATTTATAGCCGACACAGATTTTCACTTCGTCAAAGCCGTCCAATACGTCTAATTTGGTCATGCAGAAACCGGAAATCGAATTGACTTGGATTGCACGACGGATGGCGACCGCGTCAAACCAACCGCAACGACGGGGACGACCTGTTACCGCACCGAATTCATTACCTTTACGGGCGATTTCAGCCCCTGTTTCATCAAATAATTCCGTTGTGAACGGACCTCCGCCCACACGGGTACAGTAAGCTTTAATAATACCCAGCACATAATCGATATTGCGCGGACCGAATCCCGCCCCGGTCGCCACACCGCCGGCGGTGGTGTTGGAACTGGTGACGAACGGATAGGTTCCGTGGTCGATATCCAGCATGGCACCTTGTGCACCTTCGAATAGGATGTTGTCGCCGTTTTTACGGGCGGTATCTAAAATCGTGCTGATATCGGCGACCATACCTAAAATAATATCGGCGATCGCCATCACATCATCTAAGGTTTTTTGATAGTCCACAGGTTCGGCTTTGTAGTACTGAACTAATTGAAAATTGTAATAATCCAGTACGTTTTTTAATTTCGCCGCAAATTTTTCTTTGTTGAATAAATCGCTGACGCGCAAACCGCGGCGGGCGACTTTATCTTCGTAAGCCGGACCGATACCGCGACCGGTGGTACCGATTTTGTTGTTACCCAGCGCGGCTTCACGAGCGTGATCCATGGCAACGTGATAAGGCATAATTAGCGGGCAGGCTTCGGAGATCAGCAGACGTTCGCGTACGTTAATACCACGGCTTTCCAATTCACCCATTTCCTGCATTAAAGCGGACGGGGATAGCACCACGCCGTTACCGATCAAACAAGTGACGTTGTTGTGCAGAATACCGCTCGGAATCAAACGTAATACGGTTTTTTCACCGTTAATAATTAAGGTGTGCCCCGCATTGTGACCCCCTTGGTAACGCACGACATATTTGACCCGATCGGTTAATAAATCAACGATTTTTCCTTTGCCTTCGTCGCCCCATTGAGCGCCGAGGACTACCACACTTTTACCCATAATTTTGTCCTGTTGTGTTTGAAAAATAACGCAGGTTACTTTACCTTTTTTTGCTTGAAATCTCAACGTTAAAGCCGGAATTATTTCACGTCAATTATGCGTGGGTAACCGATTGCGATGTGCAAAGTGCGGTCGATTTCGACGACGTTTTGCCGATTTTCCATAAAGAAGCGCGAAGTCATCGTCTTTTCGCCCCGATTCAGAAATATTTCGCATACGGAACGGTCGAAAAAAATCTCGACTTGCTGAAGATTTTCGATTTCGCAATAACGTTGTGCGCCGAATTTTTTCATTTCATCCGTCTGCTCCGTTTGCGAACGGTCAAGACAAAGCAGGTTGCCGTCGTAAGACAGAGTGAGGTTTTGCTGTTTAGCGTTAGTGAAGAAATTCAGACGAAACGGCTGATTTTCCGCATTAAATTTCAGATATGCGCGATCCAGATTGTGAATTTCCGCTTTGCCCGTCAGGCTGACAGATTCAAGTGCGGTCAGATTTTGATAAATTTCCCGTACCGGTTGTTGATATAAGCGGTTATTTTCTACCCGAAGTTCCCGCGGCAAAGTAATCATGGAATGCCATTTGTATTTATCCGTCGGATAAGTTAAATCCGGCAAGCCGATCCACGCCAGTAAGATTGTACGAGCCGCCGTATTGGCAAAGGTTTGCGGCGCATAAAAGTCAAAACCTTGATCCAATTCCGCAATCCGTTCGGCTTGGAAAGTTAAACCGTCCAGTCGCCCCAAAGCATAGGCAGCATGGTAATTATTCTGAAACCGATAGGATTCGCGGATTTTGCCTTGCGGCGACCAAATAAACAGATCGCGATTGTCGATTTTCAATAAATCGGGACATTCCCACATAAATACATTTTGATTATTGAAGGCGGGCAGTTGCAGTTCACCCAATAATTGCGGCTTGTCCTCAAGATTCTCCATTTCAAACAGCAGGGCGGTGCCGCTCATATTTTCCCGTTGTGCGCCGCAAATAAAGCGAATTTTTCCATCAGATGCAAAAAACGGTTTCGGATCGCGAAAATGTTCGGTGTAACCTGCGGGCGAATTTTTCAGTAAAGGACGTTTCCCGAGTAAATTTCCCGCTTTGTCGAAAAGGGCTAAATTCTGAAACGGCACACGTTGATTATCGCTTGGGCGACGCGTGTTGCCGGTATAAAAACAGGCGATTTTATCACCGGCCAACAGTGCGCCGCCGGAATAACAACCGTGGCTTTCGAACAATTCGTCGGGAATAAGATCCTGTGCTTGGCGGTAATGAATAAAATCCGTCGTGGTGTAATGCTTCCAATGCTTCATGCCGTGTAAGGCACCGAAAGGAAACCATTGGTAAAATACATGATATTTTTCGCCGTCCCAGATTAAACCGTTGGGATCGTTTAATAAGCCGGTCGGGGCGGCAAGGTGATAAACAGGGCGAAAATTCCGGTCGTTTTCCACCGTATTTTTTATGCTTTCCAGTTCACCGGCTTGCGCCGCATGTAAGGATTTGTATTTGCCGTTATTGAAAATTATCATAAATAACCCTTCGGGCTGTCGGCCCGCTAAATATCGCACGTAAAAAGACAGGCTCGACAAGCCCGTCCGGGAATTAATCCGTCAAAAATTCGGCCAGTTGCCGCTGATTCGGCAAGGCGGACATGGCGCCTTTCGCCGTACAGGCTAATGCGCCGCAGGCGTTGGCCTGGCGGATGATGGTTTTAAGTTTTTCCGTATTTGTTTGCCAGTCCGGACGTAATGCCAGTCCTGCCAGCAGGCCGCCCACAAAGGCGTCGCCGGCACCGGTGGTATCCATCGGTTTTAGGGCTTTTCCGCTCACAATTTCACGCTGACCGTTTAAATGGAACAAGGCACCGTCTTTACCCATTGTCACGATGATCAGTTTTTCCGGATAAAGTGCGGTCAGTTTTTCGAAAGATTTTTCAAGGCTGTCGGTGCGGGTGAGCAGCGTTAATTCTTCTTCGGAGAATTTCAGCACATCGGCGAGCGCGACGGCTTGCATGACCACATCGATCATTTCCGCCTGCGATTGCCACAAGCTTTCGCGCAGATTCGGATCGAAGGAAACTTTTCCGCCCGCCGCTTTGATATTTTTCATCGCGGCAAAAGTTGCCGTGCGGGTCGGTTCGTTAATCAACGCGATAGAACAGCAATGCAGCCATTCACCGGCTTGAAACGGCGGCAAATCGGAATCCGTTAAAAACTGATCCGCACTCGGATTCACCATAAAGGTAAAACTGCGTTCGCCGTTATCCAAGCCGACCACGACCGTTGAGGTGCGATGGTCGGGATCGAGGTACATAAAATCCGTATTTACGTTTTCTGCCTTCAGCGTTTGTTGCATGAATTCACCAAGGGGATCTTTCCCCACTCGGCCGATAAATGCACTCGGCACGCCTAAGCGAGCCACACCTACGGCGACATTGGCGGGCGCACCGCCCGCGCATTTTAAATAATGTCGCTCACCGTCAGGGATTAAATCCACCACCGCGTCGCCAAGAACCCAGATTTTGTTAGCCATAAATATTCCCCTAAAAACAGATAAAAAAATGACCGCACTTTTCATATTTTAGGGAGAAAGTGCGGTCGAATTTTGTTTTATTTTACAGTAATGCGGGCAAATTTTCGTTTACCGACCTGATAAACGAAGGTGCCTTGCTGTGCATTCTGACGAACGTCTTCCACTTTTTCACCGTCGATTTTCACGCCGCCTTGTTGCGCGGAACGAATGGCTTCGGAGGTGGAGGTGACAAGACCGGCTTCTTTTAATAGGGTGGCTAAACCGATTTCGCCTTCAAAGGTGAATTCCGGCATTTCGTCCGGCATTGCGCCTTTTTGGAAACGGTTGATAAATTCCTGTTCCGCCGCCTCTGCCGCCGCTTGATCATGGAATCGGGCGATTAATTCTTTCGCCAGTAAGATTTTTACATCGCGCGGATTTTTGCCGGCTTGTACATCCGCTTTTAACTGGTTGATTTCACTTAACGGGCGGAAGGACAGCAGATTATACCAATCCCACATTAAATCGTCGGAAATAGACATGACTTTACCGAACATCTCGTTTGGCGCGTCTGTGACACCGATGTAGTTGCCTAAGGATTTAGACATTTTTTTCTCGCCGTCTAAGCCGACCAGCAACGGTAATGTGATGGCGACCTGCGGTTTTTTACCGGCGGATTTTTGCAGTTCGCGTCCGACAAGTAAGTTAAATTTTTGGTCGGTACCGCCCAGTTCGACGTCCGCCTCCAAAGCTACGGAATCGTAACCTTGCAGTAACGGATAAATAAATTCGTGGATAGCGATAGGTTGCTGATTAGTAAAGCGTTTTTTGAAATCGTCACGTTCCAGCATACGGGCAACGGTATAGTTGGATGTCAAGCGAATCATCCCTTCCGTGCCTAATTGACCCAACCATTCGGAGTTGAAGACAATTCGGGTTTTTTGCGGGTCTAAGATTTTGAAAATCTGTTGTTTATAGGTTTCGGCATTGCGCAATACGTCTTCGCGACTGAGCGGCGGGCGGGTGGTGTTTTTACCGGACGGGTCGCCTACCATACCGGTGAAGTCGCCGATAAGGAAAATCACTTCGTGACCGAAGTTCTGGAACTGACGTAATTTGTTTAATACGACGGTGTGACCAAGATGAATATCCGGTGCGGTAGGGTCGGCCCCGAGTTTCACTTTTAACGGACGGTTTTCTTTTAATTTTTCAATTAAATCCGCTTCGGACAAAATCTCATCAACGCCGCGCTTTAGTTCCGCGAGAACGGTATTCAAATCGGTCATGTGTTTTCCTAATGAAGTTAAAAATAATTAGGAGGTTATTATAGTGAATATTGAGGAAATGAAAAGACTTAAAGCGGATCCGTTAAATTTTAAATAAGAAAAAGGCGTTTCCTTGTGGGGAGAGAAACGCCGAAAGTTGGAGTGATTATCTATTATTGTTTGAATGGAGTGCATGATAATCGTTCTCAAATAGAATGTCAATACTAAATGCAAATAATTCTCAATTATTTTATCAAGGGCGTCTTAAATGGCATTGAATGTAAAAGAATATAGATGGATATCTTAATTGACAGGATAAAAGTGCGGTCGGATTTTGTCGGGTTTGTTAGGAATGACGCGCTTAAGCGTAACCTCAAAGCGCGCGATTTACAGCGGAATGCGGTATGGAAATACCGGTTATTTTTTGTTTTGTGTAAGGACGGGTAAACTTTGTTCGGCCAAATATCGCCGTTTTTTGACCGCACTTTTGTCGCCGTCAGGCGATTTAAAAGGATTCTTTTTTGATTAGCGATAATAAGAACAGCGCGGCTGAACAAATGACCACCGACGGACCGGCGGCAGTGTTGTAAAAAGCGGACAAAATTAAGCCCATGGAAACCGTCAGCATACTGATGATGACGGCGAACCCCGCCATCATTTCCGGTGTGCGGGCAAAGCGTCTGGCGGTCGCGGCGGGAATGATTAACAGTGAAGTAATAATTAATGCGCCGACGAATTTCATGCTGAGAGCGATGGTTAAGGCGGTGAGAATCATTAAAATAAAGCGCATACGGCGGATATTAATGCCTTCGACTTGCGCCAGTTCCGGACTTACCGTGGTGGAAATTAACGGTTTCCACAAATAAATCAGCACGCTGAGTACTGTTATGACACCGACGGATATAAACCCTAGATCTTCAAAAGTCACGGCAAGCAAATCACCGAATAAATATCCCATTAAGTCTACGCGTACGTTTTGCAACAATCCGACGGTGACGACACCGAGCGACAGGCAGCTGTGGGCAATAATGCCGAGAATAGTATCGACGGAATATTGGGTGTTGCTTTCCAGCCATACCATGACGACGGCGAGCATGACGGTCAGTATTAAAATAGCGAGATAAGGATTGATGTCCAGAAAAATACCTAACGCTACGCCAAGCAGGGCGGAGTGGGCGAGAGTATCGCCGAAATATGCCATTTTTCGCCATACGACGAAGGCTCCGAGCGGTGCCGTAATGAAAGAGAGTAAAATCCCGGTTAACCAAGCGGGAAGTAGAATTTCTAACATGCTGATTCTCGATTATTTTTTCACTGTCATATGCTGCGAACAGGATTGATTTCCCAAACAACAGACATCACCGTGCATATTATGACGGTGATTATGATGGTGGGTGTAAAATGCTACGTTTTTGGAATATTGATCGCCGAAATGCTGGATAAATGTCGGATCATTCGATACGGTTTCGGGCGTTCCCGCACAGCAAATATGCCGGTTGATACAAACAACTTCGTTAGTGTCCGCCATTACGATATGCAGATCGTGAGAGACCATTAATATGGCGCAATTTAAGTTTTCTCTGGCTTGATGGATAAGTTGATAGAGTTCCGCTTGTCCGTTAATATCCACGCCTTGGGTGGGTTCGTCCAATACCAGTAAATTCGGCTTATTTAACATGGCGCGAGCCAGTAGTACCCGTTGCATTTCGCCGCCCGAAAGTTTCTGCATGGCGCTTTGCGCCAAATGCGATATGGACAAATGCTCCAGTGCATTTTTAATGTCTGCAGGGCGGACGTCTTTTTTTAGGGATAAAAATTTTTGCACGGTGAGCGGCAGGCTGTGATTAAGATGAATTTTTTGCGGTACGTAACCGATACGCAGATTTTTATTGTATTTGACCGAGCCGGTTGTAGGCGGCTGCAGTTTAAGCAGAACCTTCAGTAGGGTAGATTTTCCTGCTCCGTTAGGACCGACAATGGTAATTACCGTATTGGGGAAAATCTGTAAGTTGATGTTCTGTAAGGCGATCTTTTGTCCAAAAATAACACTGATATTATCCAGTTCAACCAAAGGAACACGAATAGCGCTGATTTTCATAATACGACCCAATTACAAACAAGAAACGTGTAAGAATAACTCATTTATTGACAGATGAAAAGTTTTGTTGTCCTATAACGAACGCTGATTATTTGTTCATTTAAATAACGGGGGATTCATGTATAATGAATCTTTCCGTTTTTCCAGTGTCTCAAGACGCACAAATTCAGTTAGTTTTTTTAGGATCACCCCGTGACTCAGCATGTCAAATTAGCCCGAGATAGACGCAGAAGAAAATCGCGTATTAAAGCGTTGATTTTCTTCTGCGCCGTCGTGTGTATTGTTGCGGGCGGGATTTTGAGCCTGAAAGATACGGTGGAACATAAATCGGAACAAACGGCGGAAGAAATAGCCTATCACACCTTACAAAATGAAACGGCGGATAAAGAAAGCCGTGCAATGCCGAATAAAGAAGAGAGCGAAGCTACATCTTACGATGACGAATTGTCCGATAAAGATGATGAAGTGGATGAAATTAAAATTAATCCCAATGATTTTGATTTAAGCGAACCTTTACCGGAAGAGGCTCAAAATGTCGTGGATAATTTATTGGATGCGATTGATCAGGCAAAACGGATTACCGATCAATTTAATCACAGTGTGGCGCGCGGCGACACGTTAAAAGACGTATTGGAATTATCCGGTCTGGAAGACGACACCAGTAAAAAATTAATTGCCAGTTATCCCGAATTAAAACATTTGAAGGCGGGACAACAGGTCTATTGGATCCTGGATAACAATAATGATTTGGAATATTTAAACTGGTTGGTTTCCGAAAAAGAAGAACGTGTATATGAACGTCGAGACGACGGAAAATTTGCTCGTCAGATTATTGAGAAAAAAAGCGTTTGGAAGAAAGAGGTGTTACGGGGACATATATCTACTTCTTTCCGTGCCGGTTTGAGAAGTCTGGGATTGGACGGACGCCAAATAAACCAGTTAACCACGGCGCTTCAATGGCAATTTAGTATGAAAAAGCTGCAAAAAGGCGATAATTTTGCCATCTTGATTTCGCGCGAATATTTAGGAGACAAACTGACCGGGCAAGGTAATGTAGAAGCTATTCATATTAAGAGTCAGAATAGGAGCTATTATGCCATTCAGGCGGAAAACGGGCGTTATTATAATCGTCAGGGGGAAACGCTGGGTAAAGGTTTTTCCCGTTATCCGCTTCAACGTCAAGCGCGGGTTTCTTCACCGTTTAATCCGCAACGACGTCACCCGGTGACAAAGCGTATTCGTCCGCATAAAGGTGTGGATTTCGCTTTACCGGTGGGAACGCCGGTGATTGCGCCTGCCGACGCTATTGTGGAAAAAGTGGCTTATCAAGCGGGTGGTGCCGGTCGTTATATCGTATTGCGCCACGGACGTGAATATCAAACCGTTTACATGCACTTGAGTAAACCGCTTGTGCGGGCGGGGCAGTCCGTAAAACGAGGTGAACGTATTGCGTTGTCCGGTAACACCGGAATTTCGACCGGCGCTCATTTGCATTATGAATTCCATATTAACGGCCGTCCGGTGAATCCGCTGACGGTGAAACTACCGGGAATCAATAACGCTATGCGGGATTCGGAACGTAAGGTTTTCCTGGCGCGAGCCAAATCGGTGGAACGCCAGCTTAAATTCTGAGTTTTCGCATGACGGACTAAAAAAGTGCGGTGAAAAATCACGAAGATTTCCACCGCACTTTTCATACTTCACATCATAATCTCAACGTGCTAACATGAATATAGGAATTATTCGTATTTTTAAATTCATGTTGAAGCGTCGTTATCTTTTTTGCCTCCTCATTTTACTTTCTCTGATATCTTTATTTATTGGCGTAAGCACGGTAAATATTGAAGGATTATTACATTTTGACGCTGATCAATGGTCAATTTTTCTGGTCAGTCGCTTACCGCGCTTAGTCAGTATTTTAATTGCCGGTTCGGCATTAAGTATCTGCGGGCTCGTTATGCAGCAGCTGAGTCGCAACCGGTTTGTTTCGCCTACCACAGCAGGCACGATGGATTCGGCTCGTTTGGGCATTCTGATTGCGATATTGCTGTTTCCTTCGGCCTCAATGTTACTGAAAACGGCGATCGCCGTAGCGGTATCTTTTTCAGGCACATTGCTGTTTATGACGATTCTGTCTCATTTGAAATTTAAAGATGCTATTTTTGTACCTTTGGTAGGAATTATGTTTGGGAATATTATCAGCTCGATTGCGGCATTTATCGCCTATAAAGAGGATTTGCTGCAAAATTTATCGGGGTGGTTGCAGGGCGATTTTTCATTGGTAATGGCGGGGCGTTATGAACTGTTGTATTTCAGTATTCCCGCTTTGCTGGTGGCGTATTTATTTGCCAATCGGTTTTCTATTGTGGGAATGGGGCAGGATTTTGCTACCAATCTGGGGTTGAATTACAAGCAGGTGATGTATTTAGGCTTGGCGATCGTAGCGACGGTATCGTCGGTTATTATTATTTCGGTGGGCGTGATTCCGTTTCTGGGGTTGATTATTCCCAATATGGTAACGCTTTATCTGGGAGACAACCTGAAGAAAATTCTTTCTCATACCGCTTTGCTCGGAGCGGTATTCGTTCTGATATGCGATATTTTCGGACGTCTGATTATTTATCCTTATGAAATCGCCATAAATACTGTAGTAGGCGTGTTGGGCAGCGGCATTTTTTTGGTTCTTTTATTCAAGCGGTACCAGCATGGTTAATATGATGAAATCGAAGTGCGGTCAAAAATTAATGATTTTAGGCGTATTAACGCTGATTACCGTCGCCCTGTATTTATTTTACCGTTTACCGAACCGTTGGGAATACGCGTTGTATCACCGCAGTTTGAGCTTAGTGGCGATAGTTATTACCGGGAGTGCTATTGCATTGGCAACCATGATTTTTCAGACTATTGTGAATAATCGGATTCTGACACCGAGTATTTTGGGGTTGGACAGTCTGTTTTTATTGATTCAGACCTTAATTATCTTTTTATTCGGTTCTGCCACGTTAATGTCCGTGAATCCGACGGTGTTGTTTTTAGTATCTACCGGCAGTATGGTGCTGTTTGCCGTGATGCTATATCACTTCCTGTTTAGCAAAGAACGGCAAAATATTTTCTTTCTGTTATTGGTGGGTATTGTTTTCGGTACGCTGTTTCAAAGTCTGACTACCTTTATGGAAGTGTTGATTGATCCGAACGAATTCTTAATTGCCCAGGATATCGGTTTTGCCAGTTTTAATCGTATTAATACGGCTATTTTATGGCTGGCGGCAGCGGTATTGCTGGCGGGAATTCTGATTACGCTACGGTATTTATGTTATCTCGATGTGTTGTCTTTAGGACGGGATGTTGCTATTAATCTCGGTGTGCCTTATCAACGTTTAACCAAGCAATTGCTGGTTTTAGTTGCCGTATTGGTGTCGGTTTCCACCGCATTAGTAGGTCCGTTAACGTTTTTAGGGCTATTAGTCATGAACGTTACCTTTGAATTTATGCCGACGCATAAACACAAAATACTGATTCCTGCGGCGATGCTGATTTCCATTATTACGCTGCTTACGGGGCAAGTACTGGTCTCGCAGGTATTCACCTTTAATACGACATTGAGCATTATTATTAATTTCGTCGGTGGCGTATATTTTATTTATTTACTGTTGAGAACGAGCAAAAAATGACAATAGAAATTCGAGATATTTGCAAGCAGTACGGTGATAGAACTGTGGTGGATAATGTGTCCGTCAGCATTCCGCAGGGCAAAATTACCTCGTTTATCGGCCCGAACGGAGCGGGGAAAAGTACCATACTGTCTATTATGAGTCGCTTGATTTCTCCTGAATCCGGCGAAGTGTTATTGAACGGCGAATCCTTAATGTCGCAAAAGAGCAGTGATATTGCCAAGCGGTTATCGATTTTAAAGCAATCGAACCACTTTAGTTTGCGCTTAACGGTGGAAGATTTGGTGGCGTTCGGGCGATTCCCCTATTCCAAAGGAAATCTTACCAAAACCGACCGCACTTTTATTGATAATGCTATCGGTTATATGAATTTAGAGGCGTTTCGCGGTCAGTATATTGATAAGTTAAGCGGCGGACAGCGTCAGCGCGCTTATATCGCCATGACATTGGCACAGGATACGGATTATATCCTGTTGGACGAGCCCTTGAATAATCTGGATATGAAACATTCCGTGCAGATTATGCAGGTACTCCGCAAACTGGTGTCCGAGTTAGGTAAAACCGTGGTGATTGTGATTCATGACATCAATTTTGCTTCCTGCTATTCGGATTTCATTATCGCCATGAAAAACGGAAAGTTGGTCGAACAGGGCGCGGTAGACGAAATTATGCGAAGCAGCGTATTACAGAAAATTTATGATATGTTCATTCCTATTCAGGAAATCGATGGACATAAAATCGCCACCTATTTTAGACATGCCAATTAAAAGGAGAGAAAAATGAAAAAAACATTGTCAGTTTTGGCCGCCGGTTTGGTCGCACTTTGGTCGGTAAACGTTCAGGCAGGCAATATCACGGTAGAAAATTACGCCGGTAAACAAATCGTGCCGGAAAATCCCCGGAGAGTGGTGGTGCTGGATTTGGGAGCGTTGGATACGTTACGCGAATTGGATGTGAAAGATCGGGTTGTGGGGGTGTCGCAAGGCAATATGCCGGGCTATCTGAGTGAATTCTCTGATGATAAATATGCCAATATGGGATCCTTGGTTGAACCTGCTTTTGAAAATATTAATGAAGCGGAGCCGGATTTAATTATCGCCTCGCCTCGCCAACGTAAAGTGATCGATCGATTGAAAGAAATCGCACCGGTATTTTATATGGATAATAATTACAGCGATTATTACCCGTCTTTTCAACAAAATATTCTGGCGTTAGGCAAAATTTTCGATCGGGAAGCAGCGGCGAAAGAAAAATTAGCATTGTTGGATAAGCGTTTTACGGCATTGGAGAGTTTGACTAAAAATAAAACGGCATTAGTGGCGATGGTTAACGAAAGCAGAATCAGTGCATTCGGTGATAAATCCCGTTATGCTTTGGTGTATCAGAAATTCGGTTTTACACCGATTGACACCAATTTAAGCGGTTCGACGCATGGAAACAGTGTGGGATTTGAATATGTGGCGGAGAAAAATCCCGATTATCTGTTAGTCGTGGATCGCACGGCGGCGATTACGGATAAAGCCAATAACGCGCAAACGGTGTTAAATAATGAGATTATTAACAAAACTAAAGCGGCAAAAAATCACCATATTGTATATTTAAACGCCGCTAATTGGTACCTTGCCTTCGGCGGTCTGCAATCTATGAATACTATGATCGATGAAATCACCGATTCGGTTAAGTAATCGGCATAAAAAGAAAAGTGCGGTCAAAATTGACCGCACTTTTGCTATTTATATTTTAAATTATGCTAAAATTTTATCGAGTTCCCGGCTCACAGCTTCAACCGGTTGAGTGCCGTCTAAGCGGAAATATCGGGTGTTGCCTGCTTTGGCTTCGGCTTGATAATAGTCCACTAACGGTCGGGTGGTAGTGTGGTAGACTTTTAAACGATCCAATACGGTTTCCGGTTTGTCGTCCGCCCGGATAATCAGATCCTCACCGGTTACATCGTCTTTACCTTCCACTTTTGGCGGATTGTAAACCACATGGTATGAACGACCGGATGCCGGATGTACGCGGCGACCGCTCATACGTTCGACGATTACCTCATCCGCCACATCAAATTCCAAAACGTAGTCAATGCCGATTCCGGCGGCTTTTAAGGCGTCAGCCTGCGGAATTGTACGAGGAAAACCATCTAATAAGAAACCTTTTTCACAGTCCGGCTGTGCGACGCGGTCCTGCACCAGTGCAATGATTAAATCATCAGGTACTAATTGTCCCGCATCCATCAGGGTTTTCGCCTGTTTGCCTAATTCCGTACCGGCTTTGATTGCCGCACGCAACATATCGCCCGTTGAAATTTGCGGAATACCGAATTTATTCATGATGAATTGCGCTTGCGTACCTTTACCTGCGCCCGGCGCGCCTAAAAGAATGATTTTCATATTAACCTCATTGTCTTAATTAACCTGTTTACCTTACCTTTGTTACGACCTAAACTCAAGGGCTGCTGGGAAATATTTGAATTTAATCGACGGTTTTTTATATGAAATTTAAAAAAACGTGCGTATTGTTTACTGTCAGGCACTGTTTTTTCCGTTCCATGGCGCTACCCAGTAAAGACAGATCATGCCCGGAATAGCCAGCAAGAAACAAAGCCAGAAGTAATCGTAATATCCCAGTGCATTGATCCATGCGCCAGCTTGTGTGTTTAAGGTGGCGCGGGGCAGTGCGGACAAACTGGTGAATAATGCCAGCTGGGTGGCCGTATAAAGAGGATTGGTTTCCCGTGCCATAAACGCTACAAAGGCAGAAGTGCCTAATCCGACGCCGATATATTCTGCAGCAATGACTAAACTTAGCGCAAAAATCTGGTAGGTACCGATTTGTTCGAAGGGGCCTTGCTTCGCCAGCCAGGCAAAACCTAAAATCGTGATAATCTGTATCGCACCGAACACCCACAGTGCGCGGTTTATACCGATTTTCAGCATAATAATGCCGCCTGCGATACTGGCGACTACCATCGGCCATAAGGAAGCATTTTTCGCCACCAGTCCGATTTGGGTTTTGCTATAGCCCATGTCTAGATAAAAAGGGGAAATCAGTGCGGTTGCCATGCCGTCACCTAATTTGTACAGAAAAATAAAGGCTAGAACGGCAAGTGCCGAACAGATTCCTTTGCGTCCAAAGAATTCTTTGAAAGGTTCGACCACATTGTCTTTTAAAGTGCGGTGACAACCGAGCGGGATTTTAGGTTCTTTACTCAGAAATAACGTCATAAAAATACCCGGCAACATAAACAGTGCCGTAATAACAAACACGGTTTGCCATGGTAAATGATCGGATAAAATCAGCGATAAAGAAGCCGGTACCAAACCTGATATGCGATAGGCGTTTACATGGATGGAGTTGCCTAAGCCGAGTTCGTTATCCGACAGAATTTCCCGCCGATAAGCGTCAAGTACCACATCCTGGTTGGCTGAAAAGAACGAACACAGCGTCGCTAACGCAGCAATTAGCATTAACCCCTGATTATCATGGGGAGAGATAAAACCGAAAAGCGCTAAGGATGTAATCAGTAAAAGCTGAGAAATCAGTATCCAGCCGCGGCGGCGTCCCAGAAAAGGCGGAATGTAGCGATCCAGTAGCGGTGACCACAGAAATTTCCAGCTGAAAGGCAGCGTGACGGCGGTAAAATAACCGAGCATTTCCAAGTCTACTTGTTCGGAACGCAGCCAGACGGGTAACAGCGAGCTAATGATATAAAAGGGTAAACCCGAACTAAATCCCGTAAAAATACAGATGAGCATATTACGGCTGAAAATTTGCGAAGCTAAAGACGGCTTCGGTAACGCTTGTTGTGACATGTTAATGATTTATGATGAATAACGTCGATATGCGAAAGCATAACAAATAATGAACGAGAAGTCTTTAAGGGAAAAGTGCGGTCAGTTTTTCAAAAGTTTTTTGAAACATTAAATACAGGGCGTTAATCATACGCCCTGTGATATTTTTGCATACACAATGCGGAGGGGATTAGCCTTCGTAACCTTGCGGATTATTTTTTTGCCAATTCCATGTGTCGCGCATCATGTCTTCCAGGCTGTGTGTGGCAGTCCAGCCTAAAATTTCAGCCGCTTTTTTCGGACTGGAGTAATAGGAATCAATGTCCCCCGCCCGGCGGGCAACCACTTTATAAGGCACTTTGATATCATTCACTTTCTCAAAGGCTTTCACCATATCCAGTACGGAATAACCTACACCGGTTCCTAAATTATAGGTATGTAAACCCGGTTGTCCCAGATGTTGGTCAAGTGCTTTCAAGTGACCGACGGCTAAATCCACAACATGGATATAATCGCGCACCCCCGTACCGTCCGGTGTATCGTAATCATCACCAAATACGGAGAGTTCCGGTAATTTACCGATGGCTACTTGGCTGATAAACGGCATTAAATTGTTCGGAATTCCATTCGGATCTTCGCCGATTAAGCCGCTTGCATGAGCGCCGACCGGATTAAAGTAACGTAATACTATAGCACTGAATTGCGGGTTGACTTTAACCGCGTCCGCAAGAATGCGCTCCACCATGTACTTAGATGTGGCATACGGGCTGGTAGTCGCGCCGACGGTACTTTCTTCCGTGACGGGCACCGTTTCGGGTACGCCGTAAACCGTTGCGGTGGAGCTGAATACGATGGTATTTACGCCGGCTTTTAACATTTCATCGGTCAAAATGATAGAGCCGCCCACATTATTTTCATAATAATAAAGCGGTTTTTGTACGCTTTCGCCGACGGCTTTTAAACCGGCAAAGTGAATCACCGATTCGATTTCGTTTTCGGCGAAGATTTTTTGCAGCATAGCGCGATCTAGCACGTCTCCTTCATAAAATTTTACCTGTTTACCCGTAATCTGCGTCACACGATCCAGAGATTTAGGCGAAGAATTACAAAGGTTGTCTAATACGACGACTTTTTTATCCGCATTAAGCAGCTCGACTACGGTATGTGAGCCGATATAACCTGCACCGCCTGTCACTAAAATTGCCATATATTTTTCCTTTTCTATCCAGTAAAACCGGTAATAAGTATAAAACTTTTGAGTTTGGGGGAAAAGTATTATCCGAAAGCGTAGTCAAAAAATATAGAATTTTTGACCGCACTTTAGCGAAGTTTAGTACATCGTCAACTTGTATCCGAAGTTTGATTGTATTTCGGAATCATAATAAAAAGAACCTCATACTAATAAGTATGAGGTTCCGGATATATTTACAATTAGATTGACGCAACGCCCCAAATTGCAACGACAGTATAAAGTACCGCTAATCCGTAGAAGATTAAACCGCCGGACGGCACGTGTACTTTAATATCGTGCATACCGTGGTGGATGCGGTGTAAACCCGCCCAGGCCGGAAAAATAGTTAGCACTAAAATCACTAATTTACCAAACCAGTGATGGGCGAAAGCAATAATGCCATCCGGTGAAATAATACCTAAAGGCAGTAAAATCCCTAAGATTAGGATTAATACCGGAAAAGCCAGTGCGCTGATCATGCCGCCTGCACTGAACAATAACCATACAGGTGGCTCGTTAGAACGTTTCGGATTTGTATTGATCATTCTTTTGCTCCTTATATGGTTAAATGAAGGCAAGAATTAAGCCGATGACGGAAACAACGGCGAAAGCAATTTGCAATGCCTTTTTGATAACTTCCGCTTTTAAACCGGTGCTGTTGGACATTACTTCACCAGTCATGGTAAACAGCGTAAAAGCATGTAATAACATTGCTGCCAATGAGATGATATTTAATATCATCACAATCGGATTCTGCATAAAACCGACAAAGTCAGTAGCAAAGGTATTATCGGCGAGTGAGAATACGCCGTAAAGCAATACTAAACAGAACCAAACAGTCGGAACGGCTGTCGCTTCACGTACCATGTAGAAACGATAGAAATCCCAGCTTTTCCACCAAGTCGGGGTGATTTCACGGACGTATTTATTACGTTTTGTGGTTAATTCGCTCATTGCTTTCCCCCTATGCTTTTGGTTTTAACATTGAGATTAAAAAGTCTTTCGCACTTTCCAGCTTGCCTTGGTTAATTGCTGCAGCCGGGTTTACATGTTTCGGACAGACTTCAGAACATGCACCTACGAAAGTACAGGTCCATACACCATTGTCACCGTTGATAATCGGCATACGTTCGGCTTTGCCGTTATCGCGGTTATCCAAGTTATAGCGGTGAGCCATAGTTAACGCGGCAGGTCCGACGAATTCAGGGTTTAAACCGAATTGCGGACAGGCCGCATAACACAAACCGCAGTTGATACACATTGAGAATTGACGGTATTTTTCCAACTGTTTCGGTGTTTGTTTTGTTCGGCTTTTTTGTAATTCCGCCGATTCGTGCGGTTGACCGTCCAGTTCAGGCATTTTATTACCGATGATGTACGGTTTAATTGCTTCCAAACTTTCGATGAAATGGCTTAAATCTACCACTAAATCGCGTTCGATAGGGAAATTCGCCAATGCTTCGATACGCATATGACCGCTGTAATCGCGCAAGAAAGTTTTACATGCCAATTTAGGAATGTTATTTACCATCATACCGCAAGAACCGCAGATTGCCATGCGGCAAGACCAACGGTAGGAAAGCTCCGGTTCCAAACGGTCTTTGATATAACCTAATGCATCCAACAGAGAAGTCTGGTTGTCATAAGGGACTTGATAAGTTTTTAAATACGGTTCTTTGTCTGTTTCAGGGTTGTAACGCAAGATTTCTACGTTCATTACTTGATTCGTCATGTTGCGTTCTCCTTATGCGTTAGGGGCTTTAGCCGCTTTCTCTTGAGCTTCGGCTTCCGCACCGTATACGCGTTTAGCTGGTTGGAATGTGGTAATTTTCACATCGCTGTAATCGATACGAGGTGCATCGTTGCCGTTGTAGAAAGCAAGCGTATGTTTTAAATAATTCACATCATCACGTTCTGTGTAATCTAAACGTTGGTGCGCACCACGGGATTCTTTACGTTGTAATGCGGAATTAGCGATAGATTGAGCAACATCTAAGATGTAACCTAATTCCACAGTGTAAAGGACATTGGTGTTGAACACGCTTGAACGGTCTTGAATGCGGATGCGTTTATAACGTTCTTTTAATTCGGCAATTTTATTGACTGCAGTTTGCATACTGGCTTCGTCACGATAAATACCGCAACCTTCTTCCATCGCGGTACCCATTTCTTCGCGGATATCCGCCCAGTTTTCAGTACCTTCCTGATTGTAAAGATCTTCCAGACGTTTCACTACGTCACGTGCTTGAGCGTCCACCGCCGCTTGGTTAACGGATTGAGCTTCCGTTGCACGTTGTGCGGCATGTTCGCCGGCAACGCGGCCTAATACCACTAATTCCGCTAAAGAGTTGGAACCTAAACGGTTTGCGCCGTGTAAACCCGAAGACGCACATTCGCCTACTGCAAATAAACCTTTGATGCGGGTTTCGCTATTGAAGTCGATTTCAATACCGCCCATGGTATAGTGCACCACAGGGCGAACCGGAATAGGTTCTTTAACCGGATCCACACCTTCATAAGCGTTAGCTAATTCACAAATGAACGGAAGACGTTCGTGTAAGTAATCGGCACCCAAGTGACGTAAATCTAGATGCACCACATCCACGCCTTTTGCGGTTTTCAGTGTATTGCCTTTTTTCCATTCCTGCCAGAATGCTTGGGAAACTTTATCGCGAGGCCCCAATTCCATGTATTTGTTTTGCGGTTTGCCGATTGGCGTTTCAGGTCCTAAACCGTAATCCTGTAAATAACGATAACCGTCTTTATTGACTAAGATACCGCCTTCACCACGACAACCTTCGGTCATTAAGATACCGGTATTCGGCAAGCCGGTCGGGTGGTATTGAACGAATTCCATGTCGCGAAGCGGTACGCCGTGACGATACGCCATAGATAAACCGTCACCGGTTACGATACCGCCGTTGGTGTTGAATTTAAATGAACGACAACCGCCGCCGGTTGCGATAACAACGGCGTTAGCGTTAATTTGCACCAATGTGCCTTCCATCATATTCATGGCAACCATCCCGCGGGCATGGCCGTCGTCCACTAAAATATCTAACACAAAGTGTTCGTCGAAACGTTGAATTTGCGGATATTGAATAGAGGTTTGGAATAACGTATGAAGCATATGGAAGCCGGTTTTATCGGCAGCGAACCAAGTACGTTCGATTTTCATTCCGCCGAAACGGCGTACGTTTACATCACCGTCTGCTTTACGCGACCAAGGACAACCCCAGCGTTCGAGTTGCGTCATTTCCACCGGTGAATGTTTAACGAAATATTCTACAACGTCTTGTTCGCACAACCAGTCACCGCCCGCAACGGTGTCTTGGAAGTGTTTGTCATAACTATCTTCTTCTTTGATAACCGCCGCTGCACCGCCTTCGGCCGCCACGGTATGGCTACGCATCGGATAAACTTTTGAAACTAATGCAATTTTTAGGTTAGGGTTCGCTTCTGCTGCTGCAATCGCCGCACGTAAACCGCCGCCGCCGGCACCCACAATCGCAATATCGACATTGACTGTTTGCACGATATTTTTCTCCAATAAAAAGTAAGTAAAACTCAAATTTCAATTGTGTTAATGATAATCTCATCGTTCACTATTGAGCATTTTGCCATGATTTCATTCAAATTCTACCTCTTTTTAACTATTTCGAAAATTAATCCGATATTTTGTGATCTACCTCAAAAAATAAAAATCTTGAGATGAGAAGTGTTTTTATTTGGTCGATTTGGAATTAAGTAAACGATTGCGTAATATTCGGCGATTAGGTATAAAAAAGCACCCGTATCGGGTGCTTTAACATTGCGCTTAATTCGAAAATTAGCGACGTAAACCTAAACGCGCAATAATTTCAGAATATTTTGCCAGATCGGTACGTTTTAAGTAATCTAATAATTTACGACGACGGGAAACCATACGTAATAAGCCGCGACGACCGTGGTGATCTTTTTTGTGCTCGGCAAAGTGACTTTGAAGATGGTTGATTTGAGCGGTTAATAATGCGATTTGAACTTCTGATGAACCAGTGTCTTTTGCATCACGACCGAATTCTGCAACGATTGCAGCTTTTTGTTCTACGCTTAGAGACATTTTTTACTCCTAGAAAAGCAAGTTAACGATACATCGTTCGCCGATCTCTAATTCAGCGACGATAAGAAAGTGTGTATTGTAGCGGGTTAGCGGAATTTTGCAACTTATTCTTTTTCCTGATTTTCCTTAAACGCCAGATATTCCTCTAGTACTTCAATGGCGTCCAGACAACGTTGGCGACGTTGACGGGTTATGTCGATTTGTTGCTGAATCCGCATTTTTTCTTTTTCTGACAGGCATTGCTTTTGTAAGTCCTTCTGCCCGTTCAGTTTTTCGTTCAGTGCCTGCAAGGCTTCGTAATATTTGATTAATCGTGCGCGCGGTGGTAACTGTTCTAACTGCTGACGGCGTTTTTCCCGCAGGCTTAAAACCGGTTTAAAATTGACCGCACTTTTTGCCTTAGGTTTTTCTATAAACTGTAGCGCGTCCGTCAACGCAGTATATTGCGCCGATAATTTTTCGCTGAAAAATGCTGTTTGCGCCACTTCTTCGGGGGATAATTGCGATATTTGCTCGATACAATGGCGGATTTCATTCAAATAAAATTCCAACGGTTGAAAATTTTCGGAAAATATCGCGGGGTCAAATTTTGTATGTAAAATTTGACGTTTCACGGGTTCGTATTGCTTCTGTAGCTGTGTAATCAGCCGTTGCAAACGGTTTAAAAGTGCGGTCTGATTTTGCATCGTTTTTCTGTTTTATATACATAAATCCCCCGACGGACGGGGGATGGCGTTATAAGGTCATGGCAGCGATCCAGCCAAATATAATTAACGGAATATTGTAGTGCAGGAAGGTGGGCACTACGCTGTCCCATATGTGATCGTGTTTGCCGTCAATATTCAAACCGGAGGTCGGACCCAATGTGGAATCCGAAGCCGGTGAACCCGCATCACCCAAAGCAGCCGACACACCGACGATAGAAACCGTAGCAAGCGGTGAAAAGCCGAGAGCAAGGCATAAGGGTACGTAAATGGAAGTGATAATCGGCACGGTAGAGAAAGAGGAACCGATACCCATGGTAATAAATAAACCTACCAATAACATCAGGAATGCGGCAACGCCTTTGTTGCCGGTACCTAAGCCTTGGCTAAAGGTATTGACTAATTGCGTGACGCCGCCGGTTTCGTTAATTACATTGGCGAAACCGGAAGCGGCGATCATCACGAAGCCGATCATCGCCATTAAGCGTAATCCCTGTTGGAAGATATCGTTACTTTCTTTCAAACGGAAAACACCGCATACGCCGAAAATCACCAAACCCGCCAACCCGCCGATAATGGTCGAACTGGTGAATAACTGCAAACTGAAGGTGACGAAGATTGCCGTTAAACTCACTCCCACATGGAAAGGTTTGATTTTTGCGATATGTTGTTCGATTTCCGCCGTAGTCGGTTCTTCGATATGTACTTGGTATGTGCGCGGTTTTCGGTAAGTAATAAAAATTGCCGTTAATAAACCTAAAAACATACCGATCACAGGAATGGACATTGCCATGGACACTTCACTCACGTTAGTGTGCAGACCTAATGTGGCGCCGGCTTCATTGATGTTTTTTACCAGGATGCTTTCAATAAAAATTTTACCGAAACCCACCGGCAAATACATATAAGTGGCGGTTAATCCGAACGTCAGCACACAGGCGACGGCTCGGCGGTCGATTTTTAACCGATTGAAAATACTTAATAACGGCGGTACAACGATAGGGATAAAGGCGATGTGCACCGGTAACAGGTTTTGCGAGGAAATGGCGAACGCCAGCAATACCGCTAAAGTGAAATATTTAAAACCGGCGACAGAATTCCCGGTAGGTGTTTTACCTAAGCGTTTAATTACTTTGAACGCCAGTAAATCCGTAATACCGGATCTGGAAATTGCGATAGCAAACGCACCGAGGATCGCATAGTTCATAGCTACTTCGGCACCGCCGCCCAATCCGCCGGTGAAGGTTTCAATGGTTTTGGTTATGCCTAAGCCGCCGGTTAATCCTGCGGTTAACGCCGAGATAATAAGTGCGATAACGACATTGATTCGCATCAAGCTTAATATAAGCAGTACGATAATTGAGATAACAACAGCATTGGTTAACATTGTGTATCCTTAGGTTGAAAAAGTGCGGTCAATATTTCAAACATTTTGCACAAGATGGGGAAAACCGCCTAATGCTTTTAAATGATTGACCATATAACAAAATAATTCTGCCGTGCGTTCGGTATCATACAATGCCGAATGCGCTTGGTTGCTATCAAAAGGAATGCTGGCCGACTGACAGGCTTTTATCAGTACCGTCTGTCCGAACATTAATCCGCTCAGCGTAGCGGTATCGAAACTACCGAATGGGTGGAACGGATTACGTTTGATTTTAGTCCGTTCCGCCGCAGCCATTACAAAACCGTGATCAAACGCGGCGTTATGCGCCACAATAATGGAACGTTGGCATCCGGCGTTTTTTTGCCCGCGGCGAACCATTTGAAATAAACCGGTAATGGCCTCCGATTCCGATACGGCAATGGCATTGCGAATCGGACTTTCTAAATCGATACCGTTAATTTTCATGGATTCCGGATTAATACCCGCACCTTCAAAGGGACGAATATGGCAGTGGTAGGTTTGATCGGGCAGCAAATCACCTCTGTCATTCATTTTCAGCGTGACGGCGGCAAGTTCGAGCAAACCGTCGGTTTGGCAGTTTAAACCGGCGGTTTCCACATCGATCACAACAGGATAATAACCGCGAAAGCGATTTTTCAGCAAATGGTAATCGGACGGGGTTTCCGTTTGCGATTCCGTCAAAAGTTGTTGTGTCAAAATTAGTTTCCTAATGCCGATTTAGCGTCTTTATTTTCGATAAATTCGATTTTGTAGCCGTCCGGATCTTCCACAAACGCAATCACTGTGGTGCCGCCTTTCACCGGACCGGGTTCGCGGGTAACTTTGCCGCCGTGCGCTTTTACCGCTTCACACGTAGCATAAATATCGTCTACACCGATGGCAATGTGACCGAAAGCCGTCCCCGGCTCGTATTCGGTAACGCCCCAGTTGTAAGTCAATTCGATGACAGCGCTTTTATCTTCGTCGTCATAACCTAAAAAGGCTAATGAATATTTATATTCCGGGTTTTCGCTGGTACGCAGTAAACGCATACCTAAAACGTCTTGATAAAATTTAACCGAACGGTCTAAATCGCCCACGCGGAGCATTGTATGTAAAATTCGCATTGATTTTCTCCGTTAAATAAAAAATGATACGGGATTATGCCACAAAAGGAGGTTGATGAAAAATACGGAAAAAACGTCCGCACTTTGAAAGTAAAGTGCGGCCGGGTTTTCGGGAGTTTTATTTTGCCGTCATCCATTTATCATAGATTTTTTGATATTCGCCATTAGTCTTAATCGTGCTTAATCCTTTATTTAATTCGTCAACTAACGCTTGATTTTTCAGGTTGGTGGCAATGCCTAAGCCATTACCGAAATAAGTCGGATTATTGATTTTTTCACCTACGAATTCCAGTCCCGGCGTTTTATCAATCATATCGACTAATACGGGGATGTCGCCGAAGATGGCGTCGATACGCCCGTTTTGAATGTCCAAAATCGCTTCTTGGTAAGACGCGTAAGATTTTACTTGGTAGCCGGGTTTTTCTTTGCTGATATAATTTTGGTAAGTGGTGCCGTTTTGCACGCCGATGTTTTTCAGGTTGGCAAAATCCGTACCTTTTTTCGCGATGAAGGCGGCGGAACTTGAGAAATACGGTTCGCTGAATAACACTTGTTTTTTACGCGCTTCGGTAATGCCCATGCCGGAAATGGCGGCGTCAAAGCGTTTTTGTTTTAAGCCTTGAATTAAGCTGTCGAAGGGTTGGCTTTGGAACGAGCAATTCGCTTGAATTTCTTTACAAATAGCGTTTGCGATGTCCACATCGAAACCGATAATTTCACCTTTTTCGTTGGTCATTTCAAAGGGCGGATAACTGGGTTCCATGGCAAAACGAATGTCTTGTGCTTGTACGCCGAAGGCTGCGCTGAGAAATAACGCGGCGACTAGTGTTTTTTTCATTGATACCCTCCTAATGAGCAGATGGAATAATCAAAATAAATTGAATCGGTGAGGCTATTTAATGGCGATCACCGAACCGAAGTTAAAGCACTGAAACCATAATTCTACATGAGAAAATCCCACGTTTTTTAACCGCACTTTGTGCGTGTTGCTGCTGTCGATACGCATGACGTTTTCCAATGCCGCGCGTTTCTGGCTGACTTCCAGTTCGCTGTAACCGTTGGCACGTTTGAAGGCATGATGTAACTCAATGAGCAGGTTGTTTGTGGTGTCGTCTTTGAAACGGAATTTTTCCGACAAAACCAATAAGCCGCCGGGATTGAGTCCGCGATAAATTTTTTCCAGCAACGATTGACGATCTTCCGGCGGCAGGAATTGCAGGGTGAAGTTTAAAATCACCATAGACGCATTTTCAATGCTGATATTGCGTATGTCGTCACATAAAATTTCTACCGGAATGTCGCTGTGATAAGCATTGAGGTGCTGGCGGGCGCGTTCCACCATGGGTTGCGAATTATCCACACCGATGATTGTGACATTCGGCTGGCGAATGTTACGGCGTGCGGAAAGCGTGGCGGCCCCGCGCGAACAGCCCAGATCGTAAACTTGGCTGTCCGGCGTGACGAAACGTTCCGCCAGCATACCGATGGCGGTGATGATGTTGGAATATCCCGGTACGGAACGTTGAATCATATCGGGGAAGACTTCCGCGACATTTTCATCAAAAGTAAAATCGCCCAATTTTTCAATCGGGGCGGAAAAAATCGTATCTTTGCTCATAAATCTTATCGCTTGGGTTAAAACTGCGGTTATTTTAGAAGAAGTTTTGATTTTTTTCAGCTATAATTCGTCGGTTATTTTTTCAGAATAAATTTTAAAGGAAAACAGATATGATGCGTTCTCATTATTGCGGTGCGTTAAACCGCGGCAACATCGGACAAGAAGTGACATTGAGCGGCTGGGTTCATCGCCGTCGTGATTTAGGCGGGTTGATTTTTATTGATATGCGAGACCGTGAAGGCATCGTACAAGTATGTTTTGACCCGAAATATCAAGAAGCTTTAACCGCCGCAGCCGATTTGCGCAATGAGTTCTGCATCCAAATTAAAGGTGAAGTTACCGCCCGTCCCGGCAATCAAATCAATAAAAATATGGCGACAGGCGAAGTGGAAGTGTTGGCAAAAGCCCTGTCCGTTTATAACGCTTCCGACGTGCTGCCGTTAGACTTCAACCAAAATAATACGGAAGAACAACGGTTAAAATACCGTTATTTGGACTTGCGTCGTCCGGAAATGGCGCAACGTTTGAAAACCCGCGCAAAAATTACTAGCTTCGTACGTCGTTTTATGGATGACCACGGATTTTTGGATATTGAAACGCCGATGTTGACCAAAGCCACGCCTGAAGGTGCGCGTGACTATTTAGTACCTAGCCGTGTGCACAAAGGCAAATTCTATGCCCTGCCTCAATCTCCGCAATTATTCAAACAGTTGCTGATGATGTCCGGCTTTGATCGCTATTATCAAATCGTAAAATGTTTCCGCGACGAAGATTTACGTGCGGATCGTCAACCGGAATTCACCCAAATCGATGTGGAAACCAGTTTTTTAACTGCGCCTGAAGTGCGTGCAATTATGGAAAACATGATTCGCGGTTTATGGTTGAATATTCTCGGCGCAGATCTCGGTAAATTCCCGATTATGACTTGGAACGAAGCCATGACGCGTTTCGGTTCCGATAAACCGGATTTACGTAATCCGTTAGAAATAGCGGATGTGGCAGACATTGTTAAAGACGTGGATTTTAAGGTTTTTGCCGATCCGGCTAACGACGCAAACGGTCGTGTGTCGGTAATCCGCGTGCCGAACGGCGCAAGCATTACCCGCAAACAAATCGACGAATATACCCAATTTGTCGGTATTTACGGCGCGAAAGGATTGGCATGGTTAAAAGTGAACGATGTGAACGCCGGTCTGGAAGGCGTGCAAAGCCCGATTGCCAAATTCTTAAGCGAAGAAAAAATCAAAGCGATTTTCGACCGCACTTCGGCACAAACCGGCGATATTTTATTCTTCGGTGCGGATAAATGGCAAATCGCCACGGATGCCATGGGCGCATTGCGTTTAAAACTCGGTCGAGATTTAGGTTTAACCCGTTTAGACGAATGGCAACCGCTTTGGGTGATCGATTTCCCAATGTTTGAATGCGATGAAGAGGGCAATCTTGCCGCCATGCACCATCCGTTCACCTCACCAAAAGATTTCAGCCCGGAACAATTAGAAGCCGATCCAACGGCGGCGGTGGCAAACGCTTACGATATGGTGATTAACGGCTACGAAGTGGGCGGTGGCTCAGTGCGTATCTTCGATCCGAAAATGCAACAAACCGTGTTCCGCATTTTAGGCATTGACGAACAACAACAACGGGAAAAATTCGGCTTCTTATTAGATGCCTTAAAATTCGGCACGCCACCGCATGCGGGTTTGGCTTTCGGCTTAGACCGCTTAACCATGTTATTAACAGGTACGGACAACATCCGTGATGTTATCGCCTTCCCGAAAACCACCGCAGCAGCGTGCTTAATGACTGAAGCTCCGAGCTTTGCTAATCAGCAGGCGTTGGAAGAGTTGGCGATTACGGTGGTGACGAAGGAAGAGTGATGTTTCGCCAATCTTTATCTAGACCGAAAGCGAATAAATATTTCAATACTGTAGAAAATAATGATCTACAAAAATCCTAACAGCGTTTTAGTTGTTATTTATACTAAAAACACCAATCGCGTGTTAATGCTGCAACGCCAAGACGATCCTGAATTTTGGCAATCGGTGACGGGATCTTTGGCGGACAGAGAAACACCGTTTTTGACCGCACTTCGTGAAGTGAAAGAAGAAATTGGCGTAGACATTGTGGCGGAAAATCTTAACTTGATTGATTGTAATGAATCCGTAGAGTTTGAAATTTTCCCGCATTTTCGGTATAAATACGCACCGAATGTAACGCATTGCAAGGAACATTGGTTTTTATTGGGATTGCCTGATGAACGCGAGCCCCAGTTAACCGAGCATTTAGCCTACCAATGGCGGGATCCTGTAAAAGCGGCAGAACTGACTAAATCGCCCAATAATGCACAGGCGATTAGGAAATATTTAATTGCGAAAAGTGCGTAACAGCCCAGCACGGCTAAGCCGTGACTTAGTTACGCATAGTTCAGCCCCGCTGGGGCTGGAAATAGGTTTTAGCAAGTGCGGTCAGAAATTTATGTTTTTTTACCGCACTTTAATATGTAGTAATGGGTTCCCTTCTTTGCCACCTAAAAATGGTTTAATTTGTAGAAAAATTTGTACTGTTTGACCGAAGCGAGTTTACAAATTTTTCGTTAAGCAAATTAAAGTATTTTTAGGAAACAAGGTAAAGCAGGGTTGCCTTTCTTTTGGTTACTTTTCTTTGGCAACGCAAAGAAAAGTAACATAATAATTAAAAAGGAAAATATCAAATGGCAGGTCATAGTAAGTGGGCTAATATCAAACACCGTAAAGCGGCGCAAGATGCGCAACGCGGCAAAATCTTTACCAAATTAATTCGCGAATTAGTTACGGCTGCAAAAATCGGCGGCGGGGATGCGGGTTCAAATCCGCGTTTGCGTGCGGCGGTGGATAAAGCGCTTGCCAGTAATATGACGCGCGATACTATTAATCGCGCTATTGATCGTGGTGTGGGCGGCGGTGACGATACCAATATGGAAACCCGCGTATACGAAGGTTACGGTCCGGGCGGTACGGCGGTGATGGTGGAATGTTTAAGCGATAACGCCAACCGCACAATTTCTCAGGTTCGTCCGAGCTTTACCAAATGCGGCGGTAACTTGGGTACGGAAGGTTCCGTCGGTTATTTGTTTAACAAAAAAGGTTTAATTATTATTGATGCGGGTGCGGATGAAGACGCTTTAACGGAAGCGGCGATCGAAGCGGGTGCCGATGATATTCAACCGCAAGACGACGGTTCTTTTGAAATCTATACCGCATGGGAAGAATTGGGTGATGTCCGCGACGGCATTGAAAAAGCGGGCTTTAAAATCGCGGAAGCGGAAGTCAGCATGATTCCGACCACGACAGTGGATTTAGATGCGGAAACTGCTCCGAAATTGTTGCGTTTAATTGATATGCTGGAAGACTGTGACGATGTACAAAACGTCTATCATAACGGTGAAATCAGTGACGAAGTGGCGGCATTGCTGTAATCCGCTTGGAAAAACAGGTTGCTTTTTAAACATAATGAAGTAGACTGAAAGCGTTACATATTTGATGTGACGCTTATTTTTTATTAAGGAGAGTACATGAAACTTATCAAATTAGTACCCGCTCTTTTATCTGTTTCAGTGTTGGCAGCATGCTCTTTAGCGGAGTCGAATTCTGCAACCGCACCTAATACCGCAAGCGCCGAACAGGCAACCCAAAATGCTCAGCAAGAAGCCCAGAATATTGCGCAGAATATTAAAGGGAAGGCGGATGTGCGGGTTGAAAAACTGACCAATGCCAGTAAATCCGTTGTTTATTCCTGTTCAAACTGGACTACCTTGAATGCAACTTATTCATTTCAAGGCGATGAAGCCAAAGCCGTTAATTTGATCTTAGGCAGTGGTAAAAATGCACAACAAATTCCTACCTTGGTGCGGGATGAGTCCAACAGCGATTTTGTTTCATTTAAATCGGACGAGTACATTTGGAATGTGGAAAACGGCTTTAATTTAAGCAATGCGACCACTAAAACCGGCGGTAATTTAACCAAACGAGGGGCGGGAACCGATGAGATCCTGGCTAAACTCTGCAAAGTAAATAACGCTGCAACTCGTATACTGAATAAATAATTTTATTTTTATGGATGAGCGGGCCGATAGGGAAATATCTGCTCGCTTTTTATTTGATTATGACCATTATTTTAGGTATTGATCCCGGTTCCCGTGTTACGGGTTATGGGGTCATTCGTCAAACCGGACGGACGTTGGAATATCTTGGCAGCGGGGTGATTCGGACACAGGCAGATGACTTACCGACGCGTCTGAAGCGGATTTATGCCGGAGTGACGGAAATTATTACCCAATTTCAGCCGGACATGTTTGCCATTGAGGAAGTGTTTTTAGCGAAAAATCCGAACTCGGCGCTGAAACTCGGACAAGCTCGGGGAACGGCTATTGTGGCTGCGGTTAACCGGGATTTGCCGGTATTTGAATATGCGGCGCGACTGGTGAAGCAGACGGTGGTAGGAATTGGTTCGGCAGATAAATCCCAAGTGCAGGATATGGTGGCGCGGATTCTGAAATTATCGGATAAACCGCAGGCGGATGCGGCGGATGCGTTGGCAATTGCCATTACGCATGCTCATACAATCCGGCATAGCTTGCATGTGGCGGCGAGTGCCAAAACCACAGAAACGCAGGAAAAATTGACCGCACTTATGCGCACGCGTTATAGCCGGGGACGTTTTCGTTTAAAAGTTTAGCTGTTGTTTTATTCAGTTTTCTCGGTATAATAGCAAAAATTTTTGAGAAGGAACGATAATGATTGGTCGCTTGCAGGGAAAATTAATCGAAAAACAACCGCCTGAAATTTTGCTGGACGTACAAGGAATAGGCTATGAATTATTGCTACCGATGACCAGCTTCTACAATTTGCCCGATACCGGACAGGAATGTACGGTGTTTACTCATTTAGTCGTGCGTGAAGACGCCCATTTACTGTTCGGATTCTCTACTAAAACCGACCGTACTTTATTTCGTGAATTAATCAAAACCAACGGCGTCGGTCCGAAACTGGCGTTAGCCATTTTATCCGCCATGTCGGTACATGAATTTGCCTATGCCATTGAGCGGGAAGAATTATCCAAGTTGGTGAAAATTCCGGGAGTAGGTAAAAAAACCGCCGAACGCTTATTGGTAGAATTGAAAGGTAAGTTTAAAGGTCTCCGACAACCGGATTTCTTTGTTGAAAGTAAACATATTACCGTGCCGGATATAGTGTCTGCTGAAAAAGAAACGCCGAATGACGAAGCGGTTGCCGCGTTAGTGGCATTAGGTTATAAACCGCCGGAAGCCGCTAAAATGGTGAAAAAAGTGGCCAATGGCGATTTAACCAGCGAACAATTAATCCGTGAAGCCCTGAAAGCCGCGTTATAGGAAAAAGAATGATTGAAGCAGATCGTATAATCAGTGCTATTGCTAAATCGGATGATGAGGCGGTTGATCGCGCTATTCGTCCAAAATTGTTGCAGGATTATGTCGGGCAACCACAAGTGCGGTCGCAAATGGAGATTTTTATTCAGGCGGCAAAATTACGTCAGGATGCGTTGGATCATTTATTGATTTTCGGTCCGCCGGGGTTGGGAAAAACCACGCTAGCCAATATTGTTGCTAATGAAATGGGAGTGAATATTCGCACGACTTCCGGTCCGGTATTGGAAAAGGCGGGGGACTTGGCGGCAATGCTGACCAATCTTGAACCTCATGACGTGCTGTTTATTGACGAAATCCACCGTTTATCGCCGGCGATTGAAGAAGTGTTATATCCGGCAATGGAAGATTACCAGTTGGATATCATGATTGGCGAAGGTCCGGCGGCGCGTTCCATTAAATTGGATTTGCCGCCGTTTACGTTGATAGGTGCGACAACCAGAGCGGGCTCTTTGACTTCGCCTTTACGGGATCGTTTCGGTATTGTGCAACGGTTGGAGTTTTATTCTATAGAAGATTTAACTTCAATCGTAATGCGAAGTGCGGCCTGTTTAAATTTAGAAATTTCCGATGATGCTTCTCACGAAGTGGCCCGTCGTTCGCGTGGCACACCGCGAATTGCCAACCGTTTGTTACGCCGAGTGCGTGATTATGCGGATGTGAAGAATAACGGCATGATTACGCAGGGTATTGCAAAAGCTGCGCTTGCTATGCTGGATATTGATCAAGCCGGTTTTGATTACCTTGACCGAAAACTACTGAGTTCGATTATTGAACGTTTTGACGGCGGTCCGGTCGGGCTGGATAATTTGGCGGCGGCTATCGGCGAGGAACGTGATACTATTGAAGATGTGTTGGAGCCTTATTTGATTCAGCAAGGTTTTTTACAGAGAACTCCTCGCGGTCGTATAGCGACCTCACAAACATACCGTCATTTCGGTTTGGCAAAATTAGCCGATAAATAGTCGGAGCGAATAAAGAAGGCTTATTCAAAAATGAATAAGCCTTCTTTTTCGTGTTAATTAGTTATTTGCTTCAGTATCTTCTATTTTACTCAGATTACTTATTTTCGCCAATCCGTGATCGCAACTTTTAATTTGCGTCGCCACTTCCATTTCGAGGATTTGTTTTTTACTCTGATTCAGTTTATTTTGAATTTTATTTAATTGCGTATGCGTACCGGGTTGATTTTGAGCATCCGCCAATAATTTATCCGTTGCTTGGAACAGTTTTTGACATTGTTGAGGAATGGCCTGTTGTTCGACGGCTTGTACTGAACTGACAGTAAAAACTAGACCGACAAAAAGTGCGGTCAAAATATGACTGATTCTTTGTTTCATGAAAAAATCTTCCTCTCTTTGGCGAAATAAATATAAAAAATACATAAAGCTGACTGAAAATAGCAGATTGTTTAAAAAATGTCTAGTTATTCGTCATTTTTTTAAGAATTAGTTGAAATAAATGGTTGCAAATATCTTTACAAAACCTATAATTTGCGCCAGATCAATTTTTGTTGTTTTTTTGTTTAACGTTTTTTTGATTTTAATTCAAAAGTGTGATCTGTGTATCATTTCTGCTATTTTGTATCCTTACAAATAGTAGTAGAATGCCATACTGATTTGGAACTGTTTTCAGCACATTTTAAATGTACGCCGAATGTTGCGGAAACCGGTTTTTTAAAGATTGCTTGATTTTTGGTTGGGCGGTTGGGTGATTACGATGTAATCGTTATATTAACTTGTAGCATTACAAGGAGTTACGAGATGTTAGACGTTGTTGAACTTTCTCGTTTGCAGTTTGCATTAACTGCGCTATATCACTTTTTGTTCGTGCCGTTGACGTTAGGTCTTTCTTTCCTGCTTGTTATTATGGAAACCACTTATGTCATCACGGGTAAAGAGATTTACAAAGATATGACCAAGTTTTGGGGTAAGTTGTTCGGTATTAACTTTGCACTTGGGGTGACTACCGGTATTACCATGGAATTCCAGTTCGGAACTAACTGGTCATATTATTCTCACTATGTCGGCGATATTTTCGGCGCTCCTTTGGCGATCGAAGCATTGTTGGCATTTTTCTTGGAATCGACATTTGTCGGTTTGTTCTTCTTCGGTTGGGATCGTCTTTCAAAAGCCAAGCATTTGCTTGCAACATACTGCGTCGCATTCGGTTCCAATTTATCCGCAATGTGGATTTTAGTCGCGAATGGTTGGATGCAAAATCCGGTCGCTTCGGAATTTAACTTTGAAACCATGCGGATGGAAATGACGAGTTTTATGGATTTATGGATGAATCCGGCAGCGCAAAGTAAATTCTTGCATACGTTATCCGGCGGTTACGTGGCAGGTGCAATGTTTGTGTTGGCTATCAGTTCTTACTATATTCTGAAAGGTCGCGATTTGGCATTTGCCAAACGTTCTTTTTCGATTGCGGCGATTTTCGGTTTTATTGCTTCGATTTCCGTCATTATTATGGGGGATGAATCCGGTTATGATGTAGCGAAAACCCAACCGGTAAAATTAGCGGCAATGGAAGCGGAATGGCATACGCAACCGGCACCGGCCTCCTGGAATGCACTAGCAATTCCGAATCAAGCCGAACGTAAAAACGATTTCGCCATCGAAATTCCTTATCTTGGCGGGATTATTGCGACTCGCTCGCTAGACGGGCAATATCCGGGATTAACCGATCTGGAAGCCCGGAATGAACAGCGTATTCGTAACGGTATAACGGCTTATGCTTTATTGGAAGAATTACGCGCACAAAAGAAAGCGGGTCAAATTAACGAAGAAACTAAATCTCAATTCTTAAACGTGCGTGAAGATCTGGGATATGGATTATTATTGAAACGTTATACCGATAAAGTGATTGATGCTACCGAAGCGCAGATTAAATCAGCAGCGGCGGACAGTATTCCGAATGTTGCGCCTGTATTCTGGTCGTTCCGTGTGATGGCGGGTATCGGCGGTGTTTTAATTCTGTTAATGTTCGGTGCATTAGTACAAACATTGCGGGGTAAACAAGAGAAAAGCGGTTTATTGCTTAAAGCATTATTATGGGGCTTGCCGTTACCTTGGGTTGCGATCGAATGCGGTTGGTTTCTGGCGGAATACGGACGTCAACCATGGGCGATTACCGATGTACTGCCGGTGGGCGTCGCCAATTCCTCATTAGGCGTAGGTGATCTTTGGTTTTCAATCGGTTTGATTTGTGGTTTATATACTATTTTCTTAGTGGTAGAAATGTATTTAATGTTTAAATACGGACGTCTTGGTCCGAGCGCATTAAAAACAGGTCGTTACTACTTCGAGCAATCATCTAAATAAGTAGGAGTGCAGTATGCTTGATTATGAATTTTTACGCTTTATTTGGTGGGTGCTTGTTTGTGTTTTGCTCATCGGTTTTGTCATTACCGACGGCTTCGATATGGGCGTAGCGAATTTACTGCCATTTATCGGCAAAAAAGAAGTTGAGAAACGTATTATGATTAATACCATTGCACCTCACTGGGACGGCAACCAAGTTTGGTTACTGACTGCAGGCGGTGCGATGTTTGCGGCGTGGCCGGTTGTGTATGCCACTTCGTTTTCAGGTTTTTATATCGCGATGATTTTAGTGTTGGCGGCATTATTCTTCCGCCCGTTAGCTTTTGATTATCGCAATAAAAAAGACGATAAAACATGGCGCAAAACCTGGGATATCGGTTTGTTTGTCAGCGGTTTCGTTCCGTCATTGGTTTTCGGTGTGGCATTCGGTAACTTATTACAGGGCGTCCCCTTTGAATTCAACGATTTGATGCAAGTGAAATATACGGGATCGTTTTTTGAATTACTCAATCCGTTTGCGTTAGTATGCGGTATCATCAGCTTTGCAATGTTGACCACACACGGTGCGGCTTGGTTACAAATGAAGACCACGGCAGAATTGCGCAATCGAGCAAGAACTGTCAGCCAGGTAGGTGCATTTGTTACCTTGATTACTTTTGTGTTAGCGGGAATTTGGTTGCTGTTCAAAGACGGTTTTGTAGTAACGAGCACAGTGGATCACTTTGCTCCGTCTTCACCGTTAGGTAAAACCGTAGCGATTGAGACCGGTGCATGGTTCAATAACTACAAAGAAATGCCGCTGCTGTTTATTTTACCCGCCCTGGTTGTAATTGGTGCCGTATCGACTATCGCTGCTTCAAAAGCGAACCGTTCGGGTTTTGCTTTCTTCTTCTCATCGTTAACGATGATTGGGGTGATCTTGAGTTGCGCAACGTCAATGTTCCCGTTCATTATGCCGTCAATTACACATCCGGAAATGAGTTTATTGATGTGGGATTCGACATCAAGCGAATTAACATTGAAAATCATGTTAGGGCTGGCGCTGGTATTTGTAGTGATATCATTGAGTTACACGATTTGGTCGTATATTAAAATGTTCGGTCGCCTTGACGCTGATTTTATTGAAGCGAATAAAAACTCATTATACTGATTGAGGAGAGAATTATGTTTTATGCGATTTGGGTAGTGGGGATCATCGCCGCCATTTTAATCAGTGTGAAAGTCACTGCAAAATTAGATGATAACGGTAAATTAGATTAATAAAAAAACGGTACAAATTTTGACCGCACTTTAAAGGGCTTGTTATAAGCCCTTTTGTTATATTTTATGGTATAAAAACGATTTAAAAATTATCTGTTTTTTTGAGCGGTTAACGCGTGATAATGCTTGCGTAAGGTACTTTCTCGTTCTAGAATACGCGAGTTTTTAACCGGATAAATCAAATGATTAAGGATTGGAAAATGTCAGATAATGAGAATATGGCAACAGGCGCAGCTTTTCCGTTTCCCGTCCGCGTTTACTATGAAGATACGGACGCCGGCGGTGTCGTTTATCATGCCCGTTATTTACATTTTTATGAACGGGCGCGCACAGAATTTTTACGTACTTTGAATTTTTCTCAGCAAACGTTACTTGAAGAACGGAAGATCGCATTTGTTGTGAAATCGATGAAAATCGATTATTGTATTCCTGCGAAACTTGATGATTTTCTTTCGGTCGAAACAGAAGTGGCGGAAGTGAAAGGCGCGACAATTATTTTCACCCAATCCTTAAAACGGGATGAAAATATTTTGAGCACGGCAACAGTAAAAGTGGCCTGCGTAGATTTAGGTAAAATGAAGCCGACTGCACTTCCGAAAGAGGTCAAGGCGGCATTTTTTAATTAAGTATTTTCTCGGAGTTTTTTCAATGACAGCGGAATTGAACTTTTTAGATTTATTTCTAAAAGCGAGTATTGTCGTTCAAATTGTTATTTTAATTTTGATTTCATTCTCAATTATTTCTTGGGCTATTATTATTCAACGCAGCCGGATTTTGACTCAGGCGTTGAAAGATTCGATGGCGTTTGAGGATCGTTTCTGGTCCGGTGAAGATTTAACCAAACTCTATGACGGTTTATCAAATCGTCGCGACGGAATGATGTCCGGTAGTGAGCAGATTTTCTATGTAGGGTTTAAAGAATTCTCCCGTTTGAAACAGGTTAATGCTGAGGCGCCGGAAGCCATTATTAAAGGAAGTACGCGGGCAATGAACTTAGCGATGAATCGTGAAGTCGAAACATTAGAGAGTCGTATTCCGTTTTTGGCAACAGTGGCCTCGGTAAGTCCGTATATCGGTTTGTTCGGTACCGTATGGGGAATCATGCACGCATTTATGGCATTGAGCGGTGCCAAACAGGCGACCCTGCAAATGGTCGCACCGGGTATTGCAGAAGCCCTGATTGCAACGGCAATCGGTTTGTTTGCGGCGATTCCGGCGGTGATGGCATATAACCGTTTAAGTTTACGTGTCAATAAATTAGAGCAAAACTACGGTAACTTTATCGACGAATTTACAACGATTTTACAACGTCAAGTGTTTGCTAAAAATCAATAATGATGATTTTTCGACCGCACTTTTTTGCATAAAGTGCGGTTAAATTTAGACAAGTTTTAGAGGTTTATATGGCGTATCGCCGTAATAAAGATAGAAATATCAAATCCGAGATTAACATCGTGCCGTTTTTGGACGTATTGTTGGTGCTCGTATTGATTTTTATGGCTACCGCACCGATTATCAGTCAAAGCGTACAGGTTGATCTGCCGGATGCGGTACAAAGCCAAGAAGTGTCAAATGAAGATAAAACGCCTGTGATTATTGAGGTTGCCGGTATCGGTCAGTATGCCGTGTCTATTGCGGGAGAACGTTCGGAAGGATTGTCTGAAGAAATGGTGACGTCCATGACGAAAGCCGAATTCGAAAAAGATCCGAATACGTTATTCTTAATCGGTGGAGCCAGTGATGTGCCTTACGAAGAAATCATTAAGGCATTGAATTTACTCCATTTGGCAGGAATTAAATCTGTTGGTTTAATGACCGATCCAATTTAATCAATAGGACAGATTGTGGAAAATAATCAGCGAAAAAAAGAAGCCAATGCCTATCTGATTTCGATCATTTTGCATGTTATCTTGTTTGGATTGTTGATTCTCGGTTCATTGTTTACCCATACGATAGATGTAATGGGGGGCGGTGAAGGTGATGGCGATGTCATGGGCGCCGTAATGGTAGATACCGGATCGGCGGCTCAGGAGTGGGGACGTCTTCAACAGAAGAAAAAAGGTCAGACGGCTCCGGAAAAGCAACCTGAAACCCCGGAGGTCGCTACAGAAGAACAACCGGTACTTTCTCAGCCTGAACCACAGGAACGAATTCAAGAGCAACTTGAACAACAGCGTCAGCAAGAACTTGAGCGCCAAAAACAGCAAGCGGCCGAAAAAGCCCGTCAGGAAGCACAAGAAAGAGCAAAACAAGAGGCTGAAGCGAAAGCTAAACAGGCGGCGGAAGCGGCTAAATTGAAAAAAGAGGCGGAAGCCAAACGCTTAGCTGCGGCGGCAAAACAAGCGGAAGAAGACGCAAAAAGCGAAGGCTAAAGCTGAACAGGAAGCGAAAGCAAAAGCTGAAGCCGAGGCTAAAGCCAAAGCCGAAAAAGAAGCGAAGGAAAAGGCGGAAAAAGCAGCTAAAGAAAAAGCCGAAAAAGAAGCCAAGGAAAAAGCCGCCAAAGAAGCAAAAGCTAAAGCGGATGCGGAGGCTAAAGCCAAAGCGGCGGCAGATGCAAAAGCTAAAGCGGATGCGAAGGCCAAGCAAGCGGCGCTAGACGATTTTTTAAATGGCGGTTCTATCGGTGGCGGCAGTGCTTCTAAGGGTGGTAATGCCAATCGTGGCGGTAGCCAAGGGAGTGGCGCAGGTTTAGGTGTCGGTGACGGCGGAAAAACCGGAGATAAGTACGGTGCGCTAATTAAGAGAGAAATTAAGCGCCGGTTTTTAAAAGATTCGAGTTTCGCCGGAAAAGTTTGTGATATCCGTATAAATTTAGGGCGTGACGGGACTATTATGGGATATCAACGAGTCTCAGGCCCGGATGATATTTGTGCGGCGGCATTGAGTGCGATCGCGAGAACTAAAAAGGTTCCGCCGGCACCAACCGATGATATTTATAATAAGTATAAATCGTCTATTATTAGTTTCGATTTGAAATAAACATTCACTCATAAACCAACATAGGTGGTAAAAATGAAATTGATCGCTCGTTTAATGAGTATGTGTGCTGTATTGTTTTTTGCAATCAATTCAGCCTATGCCGATGACGAAGTTCGTATCGTTATTGATGAAGGGGTTGAAGGGGCTCGTCCTATCGCAGTTGTGCCGTTTAAATCCAATGGTTCTGTACCCGCAGATATTGCAGAGATTATTACTGCGGATTTACGTAACAGCGGAAAATTCAATCCGATTCCTGTCAATCAAATGCCACAGCAACCGGGTTCGGCTTCAGAAGTCACGCCGGATGCATGGGCATCGTTAGGAATTGATGCGGTTGTTGTCGGTCAGGTAACGGCGAGCGGTAACGGTTATCAAATCGCTTACCAGTTAGTGGATACCGTCGGAGCCTCCGGTAACGCCGGTGCGGTGTTAGCTCAAAACTCACTTACGGTACAACCGAAATGGATTCGCTGGGGTGCCCATCAAGTCAGTGATGAAGTGTTTGAAAAAATGACCGGGATTAAAGGAGCATTCCGTACCCGTATTGCTTATGTTGTGCAACGTAACGCCGGTTCTCATGAGCTTCGTATTGCAGATTACGACGGTTTTAACCAATTTGTGGTAACGCGAAGTTCTCAACCTATTATGTCACCGGCATGGTCTCCGGACGGTCAACGATTAGCTTATGTGTCTTTCGAGAATAGAAAGTCTCAATTGGTCGTCCATAATTTAGGTTCCGGTCAACGTAAAGTGGTTGCCGCATTCCGAGGCCACAACGGAGCGCCGGCATTTTCTCCGGATGGCTCACGTTTGGCGTTTGCTAACAATCAAGACGGACTATTAAATATTTATGTAATGAATTCGAATGGCGGACACCCTACGAAATTGACTGGCGGAGCCGGTAACAATACCGAGCCGAGCTGGACTCAGGATGGTCGTATCTTGTTCACATCCGATAGAAGCGGTTCACCGCAAGTGTATTCAATGAGCTCGTCGGGCGGCGGTGCAACATTGATTGGTGGTGGTCGTAGTTATAGCGGCCAGATGAGTTCTGATGGTAAAACATTAGTAATGATTTCGGGTGACAATGTTGTTAAATATGATACGACAACGGGTACATCAGAGGTGCTAAGTTCTACTTTCTTAGATGAAAGTCCGAGTATTTCACCTAACGGGATCATGATTATCTATAGCTCTACCCAAGGACTAGGAAAGGTGCTACAATTGGTGTCCGCAGACGGACGCTTTAAAGCTCGGTTGCCAGGAAGTGATGGACAAGTCAAATTCCCTGCTTGGTCACCATACTTAACAAAATAAACTCTGAGGAGAAATTTAATGAAATTAGCAAAATTATTGTTAGTTGCACCAGTATTAGCATTAGCAGCATGTAGTTCATCAGACAACGATGCAAGCGCTACAGACGGTGCGAACGCTGCACAACAATTCGGTGGTTATTCCGTTGAAGATTTGCAACAACGTTACAACACCGTTTACTTCGCATTCGATAGATATGATATCGAAGGTGAATACCAACAATTATTAGATGCTCACGCGGCATACTTAACAGCGACTCCGGCCGCTAAAGTATTAGTTGAAGGTAATGCTGACGAACGTGGTACTCCAGAGTACAACATCGCATTAGGTCAACGTCGTGCTGATGCAGTTAAAAACTATTTGAGCGCTAAAGGTGCTAATAATATTTCAACTGTTTCTTACGGTGAAGAAAAACCGGCAGTGTTAGGTCATGACGAAGCGGCATACGCGAAAAACCGTCGTGCAGTATTAGCATACTAATTTATTTTTTATTAATGATAAAAACAGGCTCCTCGGAGCCTGTTTTTATCTACATAAATTCGCATAAAAGTGCGGTCGTAAATTTTATTGTTTTCGCTTATTTTTATGGCGGGAATATATTATTTCATTATCTTTGATAAATTGTTGAGTATTCGTTCAATCAAACAAAAAAATGTAAATTTTTGTTGATTATTAAATTTAAATCCGTATTATATGCACCCGTTGCACAACGTAATTGCAACGAATGATAAAGTGGGTCGTTAGCTCAGTCGGTAGAGCAGCGGACTTTTAATCCGTTGGTCGAAGGTTCGAATCCTTCACGACCCACCACTTAAAACTTGGTTTATCCATATCAGTATGGGTCGTTAGCTCAGTCGGTAGAGCAGCGGACTTTTAATCCGTTGGTCGAAGGTTCGAATCCTTCACGACCCACCACTTAAATCTGGTTTACCCATATCAGTATGGGTCGTTAGCTCAGTCGGTAGAGCAGCGGACTTTTAATCCGTTGGTCGAAGGTTCGAATCCTTCACGACCCACCATCTTTTCCAAGGCAATCGAAAGTTTATGATTAATTTCTTTTTATTTGCACTGATTGGATTATCACTTTTCATTTTTGCGTATTTAATTTTTGTTTATTTTAACAAAAAGCAATATTTTCGTTTTCTGCTTACCGTGACATTTATTATTGTTTATACGGCGACATTACTTATTTTCCCAAATTTATTTTTACGCTTTTTTCTTTCTGTCGTCAGTTTATTACTGGCGATTAGCCAAATCTATTTAACATATCGCGATCGTTAATTGCCTTTCATTCCTTTTTCTTGATTTTTATTTGTGATTTACATTCCAAAACTAATCCGGAATCCTTGGTTTTTCCATTTTATTTTTCTAAAGTTCGTTATACAGACTTCGGCGAATAAACATCATATAGAAAAGTGCGGTCATAAAAGACGATATTTTTGTACTTTTTCGGTTTCATGACAAAAGAAAATAAACGGTTACGGATTTAGGTGAATATAATGCGGGCGGCTTTAAAAGGTTTTACCCTTGTTGAAGTATTATTAGTAATTTCAATTATGGGGTTGTTGGCACAGCTGGCATTTCCTGCGTGGCAAAAAAGCAATGCACAAATGATTTTGAGCAAAGAACAGCATAAACTTTATCTGTTTTTACGCCGGATTCAGGCAAGAGTCGAGAATTCATCGGATATCTGGCTGATTATTGCAAATCAAAATGCTTCAGGTAAAAAATGGTGTTTTACCGCGCAAATTAAAAACGATTACGTATGCGATTGCTTTTCTCCGTCATTATGCCCTAAACATATTGCGGCACAATTTTATACTCCGTATTTTCCGGAAAAAACGACGTTAATCAGCAGACAATATTATCCTTCAGAAATTACTAAGTTTAACGGAATTCGAAATACGTCTCCTTCCGGATGTTTTGTTTTGCAGGCGGATTCCAGTCGGACATTGTTTTCATTTTCCAATCTGGGGACGTTGAAACTGAAAGATTACCAATCTTTGAGCGCTTGCACGACGGGAAACGAATAATGAGAGACATGAAATATCGAGGACAAACCTTATTGGCACTGATGTTGAGTCTGTCATTGTCATCCCTTCTGTTGCTGGTAGTGCTTGCCTTTTACGGTCATGTACAACGCCAAAATCACGATATTTTACGTAAATTACAATTACAAACGGAACTGCAGCGCGTGCTGCAAACCATGGGCCGGGATATTCGACGGGCCGGATTTCGCGCGTTATCGGAAGGGTTAACGCAAAATAATTTGGGTCTGTTTGAATTGGATGAAACGGGTACGGCTTTTACGATCGGTCAATCGCCACATGCGCCGTTAAATAGCTGCATCTTATTTTTCTATGATGTAAACGCTAACGGTTGTATAGGTTCGAAGAATAAAGGTAAAAGCTGCATAACCGACGGCAAAAATTCCGCTTCTGAAATTAGTACGGAATTGTTTGGTTATCGATTAAACGACGATATGCTAGAAAGCCGTCAAACCTATAAAAATTCCATTAATCAAAATTGCAAACCACAAGAATGCCAAAGTTATATTCAACCTGTATCTTGCGATTCAAGCGGTTGGACGGATTTATTAGACGATAAAATATATCGTATAACGGCATTAGAATTTAACCTCATCGGTCAAGGGCCGGGCATTCAGATTTATCTTGCGGGACAGTTCGTGAATTATCCGCAAATTCAATATGAAACCGGTATAGTTATTCCTTTAATGAATCAGGGGGAATGGCGATGATTGTCTATCGTTATCGCGGCATAATGACGCTTACCTTGTTGATGCTATTAAGTGTTATGTTGCTAATTTTCATGCTGTTTGACGATGATGCGATACGCTTGCATTCTTCTTTGGCTTCTCTACGGCAGATTTATGTTTCTCATAATATTGAATTACAACAGATTAGCCAGCAGCAAAAACGGACGGCTTGTAGCGAAGTACCGTTAAATTCTACGGCAACGGTAACTCGGGTGGCATTTGAACAAGCGGGGTTTTCCGATAGTAACCGCCATTATATTTGGTGCCGACGGTCGGCTTTGTTTAAACAATCGCCGAAGAAAGGCATTAATGAAGGACGTTTTAGCGAGATGATCAATGAGGAATCCGTGTCGTTATTTCAAGGTAAATTCGGATTGCCGAACGATTTAGTTCAAGAGCAATCGGATTATCTTTACTGGCTGGATAAAAATCAAACGGAATGGACGATTGCAGGCGATATTTACGGCATCATTGTCGCCGAAGGAAATTTGCATATAGCCGGCAAAGGGCGAATTCGGGGAGCCGTGATTTCCGGCGGTGCGATCAGTACGGATGAAAAGGTTTCCATCGCTTACCGTAAAGCAACGGTAACGAATCTGGTTCAGTTATACAGTCAATGGCAAAGGGCGGAGAAAACCTGGCATGACTTTACTCCTTAGTCGTTATGGCGGCATGAGTCTATTGACACTGATTATCAGTTTAACTTTATTCAGCGGAATTTTCATGTCTATTAGCCAATGGTCGAGTTATCAGCGTAAAATTGCAATAAACACATATCAACGCTATCAGGCGATTCAAATTGCGGAAAATCAAAAGCAGCGTCAGTTTTTACATTTGCCTTGCGAAAATATCGTCGAGCAGAACCAATTGAAATTTTCCGTTCAATGCACGGATAAGCATGTCATTGTACGTTACCCGGCAGGAGAATTGTATTTATAGCTTGCAACGAATAAAAATCTTTCAGAAAATAACCGCACTTTTTCTTTTTTCGGATTGGGTTGAGGCTGAATGATGTCCGATTTTTTTATTTATCATTCTAATGATCTTGATGTACAGGCGGGAATTTTGATCAGCCTGCTGCAACAGCGAAGTACGGATCCTTTCCAATCGGAAACCATTCTGGTACAAAGTCCCGGCATGGCACAATGGCTGCAACTGAAAATCGCAGAAGCGGACGGTATTGCCGCCAATCTGCGTTTCCCCATGCCTGCCAGTTTTATTTGGCAACAATATGCGGATAATCTGCCTGATGTGTCCGAACAAAGCCCTTTCGGTAAAGAAGCGATGACATGGCATTTAATGGCGTTATTGGCGATCCTTCCTTTACCTCGGCTTAACGAGTATTGGCGGGATCATGCATTGGGCAATCAGGAAAAACGTTATCAGCTTGCCCGCCAGATAGCTGATTTGTTTGACCAATATCTGGTATATCGTCCGGATTGGATTGATGCCTGGGAAAAGGGGGACGACCGTTATATTGAGAATCAGTTACGGTATGCATTGGCAGACAATCCGGTTTTATTGGCACAAATTAAGCAGGATATCAGATGGCAAGGACAATTGTGGCGCGAATTGGTCGCCGCAGTATGCCGACATACTAAAGACAGTCCGGCCCGGCATCGGGTAAATTTACATTTAACTTATTTGAACACGTTAGCAACAGGCAGGCCGAAAAATTTACCGCCGCGTATTTTTGTTTTTGGTATTTCCGCATTGCCGAAAGCTTATTTGGAAACATTGCAAGCGATCAGCCGACACAGTCAGGTCCATTTATTTTTTAACAATCCGAGCAAGCATTATTGGGGAGATTTGGCGGATCCCCGTTTCATACGGGAATTATCGCTGAAAACATATCGTGAACATGGCAGCGATAGAGAGGCGAACTGGTTATCCGAAACGGAAAAAGTGCGGTTAAAAAATGGAGAGTTTGAACGTTCCGCAGACGACGAATTACTTCAGATAGGTCATCCTCTGCTGGCGACCTGGGGAAAATTGGGGCGGGATTTTTTCTATCTGTTGAGCGATCTTAACGCTCGGGAATTCACTGCGTATACACCGCTTGAAGGCGCTGATTTACTGACCCAGGTGAAAAACCGTATTTTAAATCTGGTGCCCGATAAGCAACAACCGTTGCAGCCGCCGAAAGCCGATCGTTCCGTTGTTTTACACGCCTGCCACAGCCCCATGCGTGAAGTGGAAGTGTTGCATGATTATCTGCTGCGTCAATTTCAAGCGGATGAAACTTTAACGCCGAAAGATATTGTGGTGATGGTGGCGGATATTGACCGTTACACGCCTTATATTCAGGCCGTGTTCGGGCAGTATCAACGCTACACGGAAGACCGTATCGGTAAAAAACGACCGGACGAACGTTACATTCCTTTCTCTATTTCTGACGGAAAACTGTCGGAAAATGACGTATTGCTGGCTACCTATTTGTCTTTATTGGACCTGAAGAATAGCCAATTTTCCGCGGAAGAGGTGCTGGCGTTTCTGGATGTTCCCGCCATTCGAGAGAAATTTGAAATTGCATTGTCGGATCTGCCGCAAATCCGTCATTGGGTGGCTCGGGTTGAAATCCGTTTCGGTTTAGATAAAAACTGTGATTCCGCGGTGAAAAATTACAATGCCTGGCAAGCGGGATTGGAACGTCTGTTACTGGGTTATGCCATGCGGGAAAGCCAGGGTATTTGGCAAGACAGCCTGGGATTTGATGATTCCGACGGATTGAAAGGTCAGGTCGTCGGTAATTTGGCGGCATTCTTAGATCGACTGGCTCAATGGCATACATTTTTACAGCAATCCCATTCTATTGAAAAATGGCAGCAAAATCTGACCGCACTTTTAACGGATTTTTTCGTCGCCGACGAACAAACGGTAGATATACAGCAATATATTCGGGACGCTGTGCGGTCTGTAACGGAATTACTGCGTAGTATGGATTTTCAGGAAGACATCAGCGCAGAAGTCATGGCGGAGGTGATGACGGAAAAATTGAACGATAATCCGAACAGCCTTAAATTTTTGGTGGGAAAAGTCAGTTTTTGTACCTTATTGCCGATGCGTTCCATTCCGTTCCGTGTGGTTTGCCTGCTGGGTATGAATGAAAACGATTATCCGCGCCGACGCACGCCGAACAGTTTTGATTTAATGCGGTATCACCGTCGTAAGGGTGATCGTTCCCGCCGCGATGATGACCGTTATTTGTTTTTGGAGGCTTTGCTGGCTGCGCAGGAACAGCTGTATATCAGTTATGTGGGGCGTTCAATTACGGATAACCAACCCCGCCAGCCGTCCGTGGTTGTCAGTCAGTTGCAGGATTATATTAATGATAACTTGGCGGATAACGCATTGCGGTTAACGGAAAAAGTGCATCCTATGACGATTTTCAGCCCGCAAAACTTCTATGGGAACGACCGCACTTTCGCGAAAGAATGGTTGCCTTCATCACCAGCTATGCCTTCCGGGGAAAACAAGCAGGCTGTTTTACCGTTAACGGAAAAACTTACCCGCATAGAGCTGGATCAACTGGTGAAATTTGTCCGTCATCCGGTGAAATACTTTTTTGAAAATCAATTGGGTGTGTATTTCCAAAACGATGACGATTTAATTCCCGATACGGAAAATTTTACCTTAGACGGTTTGGATTTGTATCGTATTAAAGACGATTTTTTAACCTATTCCGATGAGGAACTGTGCCGTTATTTCGAACGACTCAGCGTGAAAGGCATTCTGCCGCGCGGCAATTTCGGCAAAGTTTATGAAGCGAAAGTGCGGTCGGAAATGGAAACGTTTCGTGAAAAAGTACGGGATTATTTGCTGCAAACGCCGCAAACACAAGCGATTGAATTGGATATTGACGGCGTAAAAATTACGGGAAATTTGACCGCACTTTACGGTGATTCTCCCGATAAACGGCGGATCGCTTGGCGGGTGGGGAATTTGAGTGACGGTTTCGGTCTTGAAAATTGGGTTTATCACTTGGCGAAATGTGCCACGGGCGAAGTGACCTCAAGCTTGATGATTACCCGCGATAAAAGCGTCACCTTGGCGGCGATCGCCGCAGAACGGGCAACGGCCCAGCTTGGCGTTTATGTGCGCGCTTATCTTTGCGCTATGAACCGAATTCAATGTATTCCGACAATGAAAATTACGGCGTTGTTGAAGTGCCGGTCTGCGGATGAATTACGCCGGCTGCTGGACAACGCCGCCCGACCGACGGATTATAACCGCGGCGATCCGTACTGGCGTCGGTTGCTGCTGAATTTGGATGACGGAGAGCTTACCGATGTTCTGCCGACATTGACGGATTGGTTTGCCATGCTGGTCGATGCTTATGAAAAAGCATAAAAAATACTAGGGATAGAAATGGTTTTTGGGGTATTATAACTGTTTTATTTTTCAGCCGTTTCGGGAAATTTTATGAAAAAAAAGATTGTATTTAGAACGTTAACCGTGATTGCCGCAATGATGTTAGTCGCCTGTTCTTCGAGTAAAACCGCCAAATCGCCTTCCGCCCGTGTTACGGCACAAGCATCCAATGCCGAGATGATGCAGTTTGGAGCGAAATATAAAGGACGGAGTTACAATACCATGCCGTTCGCTACAGTTTCCCGTATTGATGTGGACGGCAACGACGGCATTGTAAATCAGGGGGACTTTTTAACGCAAATTTCAAACGTACGTAATTATTCCGGTCGCATCTCATCCGCTTTTGCCGCTAATTACAACAAAATACAGCAATGGGTGGTATCCGGCGCCAATATAAACGAGCTGACGAACTTCGGTATTCATCCGCAGATTATGTCCGGAATGGACGGTTTTCAGAATGTTTTGATGACGGGGTATTATTCTCCGGTGATCAAAGTACGCGGTTCCCGGCAGGGCGAATTCCAGCAACCGATTTATGCTTTGCCGGCACAAAAACGGTTTACCCGCGCACAGATTTACAACGGTGCTTTGGACGGCAAAGGCCTGGAATTAGCTTATAGTAATTCAATGATCGATAATTTTTTGCTGGGCGTGCAGGGTAGCGGTTTTGTAGATTACGGCAACGGTCGTTTGCAGTATTTGGCCTATGCGGGACAGAACGGTTATCCTTACACGGCGATCGCCCGTCTGTTGGTGGAAGACGGCGAAATTCCGAAAGAAAAAATGTCGGTACAGGCTATCCGCGAGTGGGCGGCGCGTAACCCGTCCCGCCTACAGGAATTGCTGGAGCGAAACGAATCTTATGTGTATTTTAAGCATGACCCGTCCGGTCAAGTGAAGGGCGCGGCCGGCGTACCGTTAATACCGATGGCGGCAGTAGCTTCGGATAAACATCTGATCCCGATGGGATCGGTCTTGTTGGTGGAAGTGCCGGAAATCGACAACGCCGGAAATTGGACGGGCACACATCATTTAAACTTAATGGTAGCCTTGGATGTGGGCGGTGCCGTGAACAGCCATCACTTCGATTTATATCGCGGCGTGGGTGACGATGCGGGGCATATTTCCGGTTTATCCAAACACTACGGACGCGTTTGGGTGTTGCGTTAAGGCGAATTATGACTGAACGTATCGATAATTATGCACAACGGTTCGGCGGAATCGGTCGCTTGTACGGTCCGGAAGGGTTAGCCCGTCTGCGTCAGGCGCATATCGCGGTAATTGGTATCGGCGGCGTAGGTTCTTGGGCGGTGGAAGCCCTTGCCCGTTCCGGTATCGGACAAATCACTATGATTGATATGGATGATATTTGCGTTACCAACTTTAACCGTCAAATCCACGCCTTAACGGGGGATATCGGTAAACTGAAAACCGAGGCGATGAAAGAACGGATTAAGCGTATCAACCCCGAATGCCGGGTAAATATTATCGACGATTTTCTTACTCCGGAGAATTTGGCCGATTATTTGAATCGCGGTTACGATTATGTCATTGATGCTATTGACAGCGTACGTGTAAAAGCGGCGTTAATTGCTTATTGCCAACGGCAAAAAATCAACGTAATCACCGTCGGCGGAGCCGGCGGACAGACGGATCCGTCGCAGATTAGAATCGCGGATTTAAGTAAAACCGTTCAGGATCCGCTCGTTTCTAAAGTGCGGTCAATTTTGCGCAAGGATTATCATTTCAGCCGGAATCCGAAACGTAAATTCGGTGTCGATTGCGTGTTTTCCACCCAACCGTTGATTTTTCCTAAAACCGGTGAGGGATGTGAAGTTTCGGCGTCAATGAATTGTGCGAACGGATTCGGAGCGGCAACGATGATTACCGCCACTTTCGGTTTTTTTGCGGTGTCCCGGGTCATGACTAAAATTTTAGCCGAATCAGCATAAAATCTACTGGCTTTTTGTTTAAAAAGAGAGTAGTTTATCGCGGTTTTTGAGAATTGTTCTTACTTATAGGAGAAAAACAATGACCGCATTTTCTTTTCAAAAAACCTTGCTTGCGGGAACCTTATTGGCGCTTTGCGCCGGTGCGCAGGCAAATGTCGTAACTTCGGTGAAACCGTTGAGTTTTATCGCTTCATCTATCGCAGAGGGCGTGACGGAGGTAGAAACTATCGTACCGCCCGGTGCTTCGCCTCATGATTACAATCTTAAACCTTCCGACGTACAAAAAATAAAATCGGCGGATTTGTTGCTTTGGATTGGTAAAGATGTGGACGGTTTTTTAGAAAAAAGTATTCACCAAATTGATCACGGAAAAGTCATTGAAATTGCTGAAATAGACAGCGTTACGCCATTGTTAACCAAATCTGCCCACCATCACCATGACCATGAAGATCATCATGAACACGAACACAGTCATGCTCATAAACACGGGCCTCACGATATACATGACGATGACGAACACGAGCATGATGAAGATGAAAACGGATTAAGTGTAAACTGGCATGTTTGGTATTCGCCGCAAATCAGCCGGATAGTCGCTTCAGAAGTAGCGGAAAAACTGACGGCGCAATATCCGGATAAAAAAGCGCAAATCGAACAAAATCTGCAAAATTTCGACCGCACTTTACAGCTTCAAAGCGAAAAAATCCGTACGCAACTCGCAGCGGTGAAAGATCGCGGGTTTTATGTTTTCCACGATGCCTACGGCTATTTCAATCAGGCTTACGGCTTAAACCAAATCGGCGCTTTCACCATTAATCCGCTGGTGGCGCCCGGAGCGAAGACTTTGGCGACCATCAAGGCGGAAATTGCCGAGCATAAAGTGTCCTGTTTGTTTGCCGAGCCACAATTTACGCCGAAAGTGATTGAATCGCTCAGCAAAGGAACCGAGGTGAAAATCGGACGTTTGGACCCCATGGGCGAGAGTGTGAAGTTGAGTAAAAACGCCTACACGGACTTTTTGCAAGCTACCGCGGACAGTTATTTTCATTGCTTAAACAAGTAGTTTTATAATAACGAGGCATGTGTAAACATGCCTCTTCTTTTGCCCTTTTGCAGGGGAATTTTTCTTGTTATCATTTGTCTGATAATTTATAAAATTTTACGTTGATAGGGTTATGTGGAAGAAAGTCGGTTTGCTGTTCGTCCTTGTGTTGGCGGGATTGGTGTTGTCCGTGCCTTATTGGCTGACACCTGTCAATGCGGCGAAATGGGTAAACCGTTTTCTGGTTCCCGATTTTAAAATTACCCTTTCTCCTGCTTGGCTCTGGCAAACGACCGGTATGGAATTGCCTCATGCGTCGGTTTATTCCGAAGCGGGACAGTGTTATATTGCCGAAGCGGATAATCTGAAACTGCATTGGTGGAATCTGTACCGTCTTTCCGCGCAAACCCTGAGCTTGGATTACGCTTGTTTAACAAAATTACCCGCCGATGAAGAAAATAAAACGTCTGTAAATTTGACCGCACTTTGGGGTTGGTTGCCTGAGGGGGAATTGGATATTCAATCTTTCCAATTACGTAATGCCGACGCCTTATCCGTTCCCGCTACTCAACCGTTATTAACGAATCCGTTACGGCTTACGCTGAATTTGCAGCCGAACAAGGCGACGATCGCCGCACAGGTACAACAGCAAAGTGAGATCATTTTTCGGTTGGACTCTGCGCTTCAACCGTTGTCCGGCGGTGATTTTCTGTTGTCGGGTAATGCCGCCTATCAGCCGGAATCCGGACAATCTTATCTGCTGACATTCAATACTTCTCTTAATCAAAATTTACTGATTGCGCCGACGACGGGCGAATTTAGCGGGCATTGGCATGTGCCGGATTTTTCCGTGCCGACAGGAGAGTTTAAGGTAAAGTGGAAAGAGCAGGAAGGAACCATTAGTGCGACTAATTTAACGGCAAATAAGCCGTTATTGGATGTGCCCGTGCATTTTTCTGCAGAGCGGCTGGAAATTAAAAAAGGGTTGGCATATTGGGATTTTGACGGCGATCAACCGCTCAAAGCCTTTGTGGATTTAACCCTGAATATGCCGAAAGAGGGCTGGTTTCCTATGACGTCCGATGTGGATATTCTGTTGCAGTCTTTCGGTCAATTAGGCAAAGGCGAGATGGTTATTTCCGGTGAAAAAGGCGAAATTAGTCCTGAGCGTATTTATGTGCCGCTGAAAGGGCGCGGAGACCTGCGTTACGGCAATACGGTAGCGTATACCAATCTCACTTTTAACGCAGGCGGTAATTTTGAAGATCCTTTCGTGCATTTCCGTCCGGGTTCCATTTTTAAAATGGATAATGAATTCGACGAAACCAAGTTACACGTACGTTTGCCGCTGAATGATATTTTGGTGGGACGTTTCGGTTTGGAAGGTCGTTTGCAGGCGTTATTGCAAGGCTCGACACCGCAGTTTAGCAATATTGATTTGAAACTGGACGGACAGGCAAGAGAATTTATTGCGGGGCTGAAAACCGTTTTTTCCATTCGGGATAAACGGCAGAAATTAAGACGCATTGAAAATATCGTGTTAAACCGTTGGGATTGGAGTGTGCGGGGCAGTGCCGTGTGGAAAGCGTTAAAAACGCCGTTGAAAGTAAAAGGCGCGGGTTTCTGGGAGGGTGATCATGTGGAATTAACCACGCTACATGCCGATTCCGGTAATGTGGATACGGCCGGTGTGAAAATTCCTAAAATCGAACTGGAACTGAAAGATCGCCTTCGCTGGAATTACACGGAAAACCATTTACGCGGACTGATGCAAGCACGTGCCGATTGGGTGGAATTCGATTACGGCGGGCGCTTTATTCGTCCCGTATTCGGGGTGGGTGTGGACGGAAAAAGCATTTCGGACTTTAATTTAGCCGGTGATTTGAAAGCGGGTATGCTGGGACCGCTGGATGTTCGGGCGCACTACGGCGATAACAAAATGGTGGGGAAAATCGCTTGGAACGAACAATCCGCCCGAGTGTTCCAACCGCTTTTCCCGTATAAATGGGAATGGCGCATTCATCGGGGCACGATTAAAGGCGAAACGGATTTTATTATTGATGAAAACGGAGTGTTGATGGACGGCGATTTGAATGTGCGTAACGGTGAAATTTCTCTGCCGGACGGTGAAATCAAAGGCATTCGGATTCAGTTTCCGTTTCGTTATCACAATTATCAGTTGAGTGCCAATCGGAAACCGATTCAAGTGAGTATGCGTTCTCTCCGTTTGGGGGCGTTATCAATTGATGATGCGAAAATGACGGTACAGGGAGACTATCCTTATTCGACGGCCAAGCCGTTCAAATTGCGTAATATTTTTTTACGTGCCTTTGACGGAACAGTGGAAATTCCTCGTTTGAATTTTCCGCAAACCCGGATTTCCGAAGTCAAACTGCATGGGATTGATGTCGATAAAGTGCTGGGTATGGCGGATTATCACCACTTAACGCTGAAAGGACGGATTAATGCGTCATTACCGTTTTGGCTGAATGATCATGATTGCGTGATTTGTAACGGCACGATTGAACAGGCTGAAACCTTGTATCTTAAATTGGGCGACGAGTTGGTGACAGGGTTAAAATCCGGCGGTTGGACGGAAAGTATTTTGGCGGATTTGGTTCAGGAAATGAATTTAGAAAGCTTAAATGCATCCGTAAATCTGGCACCGGACGGCGTAATGAATCTGAAATCGCAAATAACCGGTTATAATCCGCAAAAGAAAAGTCACAATCCGATAACCTTGAATTATAATCATCGGGAAAATATGTACGAATTGTGGAGTATGATCGATTACGGGTCGCAATTTGAACAGAATTTAGAATATCAATTAAATCAATAATTATGAAAAAATCATCGAAATTCGGACCGCACTTTTGCGGGCGGTATATTGCATTTTTATTCGCTATTCCGGTGTTTAACGTGACGGGATTAACCGGCTGTACGCCGAAGGTTCAGCTGGAAACCCCTAAAGAGGGGATTACCATTAACATGAATGTGGTTGTGGATCACAATATCAGTGTAAAAATGGACGATAAAACCCGAGAGGCGGTAACGGAGCGATAGGATAAAAGTATGTTTGAACAAGAACAATGGCAGCCGACGGCAAATGTGGAAACTTTATTTGCCCGTGCAAAAATTATAAACAATATTCGCCGGTTTTTTACCGATCGCGGCGTATTGGAAGTGGAAACGCCGATATTAAGCGAGTTTGGCGTAACGGACGTGCATCTTTCCACTTTCAGTACGGAATTTGTGGCGCCACAGGCGGAACGGTCCAAAACCTTATGGCTGAATACCAGCCCCGAGTATCATATGAAACGCTTGCTCGCTGCCGGTACGGGTGCAATTTTTCAGCTTTGCCATGTTTTTCGTAACGAGGAGGCGGGCAGCCGTCACAATCCCGAATTTACCATGCTGGAATGGTATCGACCGCATTTCGATATGTACCGTCTGATTAATGAGGTGGACGATTTATTGCAACAGATTCTGGATTGCGAACCGGCGGAAAGTATGAGTTATCAGTTTGCTTTTCAGGAATTTGTCGGTGTCGATCCCCTTTCGGCGGAACGTCCTATTTTAGTGGAATTAGCGCGTAAATATAATTTTATGTGCGATTTAGACGAAGATCGCGATACCTTGCTGCAATTTTTATTCAGTACCGTAGTCGAACCGAAAATCGGACAGGAACGTCCTGTCGCCGTATATCATTTTCCGGCGACCCAAGCGGCGTTAGCGCAAATCAGTTCGGAAGATCACAGGGTGGCGGAACGTTTTGAGTTTTATTACAAAGGATTGGAGCTTGCCAACGGCTTCCATGAATTAACGGATCATCGCGAGCAATTACACCGCTTCGAACAGGATAACGTACAGCGGGCAAAATTAGCGCTGCCGCAGCGGGAAATCGATCGCCGTCTACTTGGTGCCTTACAGGCCGGCGTGCCGAACACTTCGGGGGTGGCGCTGGGCGTGGATCGCTTGGTAATGATCGCGCTGGATAAAAAACGTATTGAAGAGGTGATGGCATTCGCTATTAACAACGCTTAACGCCGATTTATCCCATGGTAACAAGTGCGGTGAAAAAATATTGTGTTTTTTCACCGCACTTTTCTTTCGGCGATATTAAGTCAATAAAATTAATTTGTTCCCCGTACCTCTAAAATAAATACTTCGGACTGGGAAGCCAACCGCATCGGCACGCCCCAGAATCCGTAACCCGAGGTGACGAAAAAATTCACATTGTTGATTTGCCTAAAGCCGTAATCCAACGGATAGGTCATTTTAATCAGCAGATTCGCCGGAAAAATCTGGCCTTTATGAGTGTGTCCCGATACCTGAATATCAATCGGTAACTGGCTGTGCGCCAACATATCCGTCGGGCGGTGATCCATCAGAAATACCGGTAAATCGGTGTTGACACCCTGTAGTAACGTTTTTGCGCTCGGACGGTTCGGCATAAGATCGTCATTACGACCGATAACGGTAAACTGACCGTTCACCTGCACCGCTTCATCCTTTAACAGATGAATGCCGGTTTTACGTATTTCATTTTCAATCCGCAGTTCGTCACCGAATAAATCATGATTTCCTAAAGTTGCATAAACGCCCAGCGGCGCCTGTAATTTGGCTAAATGGGGCTGCATTTTTTCCGCCAGATAGGTATCCACATTATCGTCCATAATATCACCGGGCAGTAAAATCAGATCCGCTTTTTCCCGCCGGAAAATTTCCGCCAATTTGTCCATTTGTTTGCCGCCGAAGTATTTGCCGAGATGAAAATCGCTGGCAACGCCAATACGTAAAGGCTGGATGGGTTTATTCAGGCGAACCTGATAATGGTGTACAACCGGAGTGTAGGCATTATACAGACTTAATCCGAACAAACCGATTAACGCCGGTACGTAAAGTATGCGCAGCACACGACTGAGTGTTTTCCGTTCAAACCAGATTTTACCGATATGAAATATCACAAATGTGACGAACCCGGTTAACGCGATGAAATATAAAACGACCAGAATTAAGGCGTTGAGCCGAAAATTTTGGTATAACCGGAAAAATATATTGGACAGAATAAAAACGTTGGCGGCAATCCCGAACCCGACAGAAATCCAGCGCAAGGATTTCGGATTGCATTTATCCTGCAGCAGCCAACGCAAGGTGTAATGAAACAGAACCAAAAAAAACTGCAGTGCCGTAATAATGACGGCAAAAATTATGTAATAACGTGTCTCCAAAATAAATCCTAAATTTTAAACCTTAAATATTGAATGTTATGCGTAGCGACACCGTCTTTCACGGAGAAAGACGCTACGTGTGTACGCGTGAACGAATTGCTCATGATTTTCGACAACCGCCGGAAAGTTTACGTTCACAAAACTTTGATTTTTATGACCGCACTTACCGAGGGCCATTTTAATGTTTATTTATCTTTATATTTTCGTCGTTTCGCCGGTTTCGGCAGTATATCTTTCGGCGCCATTTCCTGTTCCTGATAATCAAAAACCGGAAAGCCCCAACTGAAATAAATGGCAAGCAGGCGGAAGATGAAGCCGGCGGTTAAGGTGAACAAAATATTCAAATTCAGCGGCACATTGAGATTCTGCAAACCGATGTACAGACAAGCGGTAAGAAAGGCGATTACCGCATACAGTTCTTTCTGAAAGATCAGCGGAATACGGTTGCAGAGAATATCCCGTAATACGCCGCCGAATGCACCGGTTAAAATGGCGGAAATACTGGCGACGGTTAAACCGTAACCCATATCCAGCGCCACTTGTGTACCTAAAATGGAAAACAGGATGAGCCCCAATCCGTCCAAGACCAAAAAGACCGTGCGAAAGGAACGGTTAAAGTGGCTGATTAAAGGTGCGATTAAGACCGTAGCAAAGGCAGTGATGACGACAATCAATACATATTCCGGGTGGGCGATAAAGAAAAGCGGGTAGTGCCCAAGCACAATATCGCGCATGGCGCCGCCGCCCAATGCGGGCATGAAGGCGATGACCACCACACCGAAAATATCCATTTTTTCGCGTCCGGCGGATAGGGCGCCGGTCATGGCTTCGACAATCAAGCCGATAAAAAATAAAACGTCTAACATTATGAACGGGCTTTCTTTTTAATCTTGCTGATCCGGCTTTCGATGATACCGTCCGCAACTTGCGTTCGTAGGGTTTCATCCGGTCGGATTTGGGCGATGGAGGTAACGGCGATGCCTTGTTCGTTTTGTGCGATAGAGTAGCCGCGGGCAAGCACTTTCAGCGGGCTTAAACCGTCTAATTTACCGCACAGATTTGCCAGTTTGTGCCGCCGTACGGAAAGATTATTTTCAACGGCAAAATTCAGGCGGGCATGCAGTTGTTCCATGTATTGGCATTGTTTTTGCACTCGATAAGGCAGCGGATTTTGCCGCAGCCGGGTGGCAAGTGCGGTTAATTTATTGCGATTTTTTTCCATTAATCGCGTTATCGCCGCCGTCAAACGCTGGGTTAATAACGCCGTACGCTGCGACTGTATATTCAACTGATTTTGCGGATGTTGATTCTGCAACCGTAATATTAAACGTTGCAACCGCTGATGTTGCAGACTGATAATCCGATCCAACGCCATATCCAGCCGTTGCCGTTTATAGTTTAACTGTTGGCGCAGTTCGTCCTGATTACGACTGACTAATTCCGCCGCGGCGGAAGGCGTCGGTGCGCGTACGTCGGCGACAAAATCCGCAATGGTGACATCGGTTTCATGTCCTACGGCACTGATAACGGGCAAGGTGGAATCAAAAATCGCCCGTGCCACCGCTTCTTCGTTGAAACACCATAAATCTTCCAGCGAACCGCCGCCTCGCCCTACAATCAGTACGTCAACTTCCCGGCGGACATTTGCCAGTTCAATCATTTCCACGATTTCGCCGGCGGCCTCTTTTCCCTGTACGGCACAGGGATAAATCACCACTTTCAGATTAGGATCACGGCGTTTCAGAATGTGCAGGATATCCTGCAACGCGGCCCCGGTAGGTGAGGTGATGACCCCCACGGTTTTGCAAAAGTGCGGTAGATTTTTCTTTAGATTTTGCGCGAATAAACCTTCCGCCGCCAGTTTCATCTTAAGCTGTTCGAATTGCTGCTGTAACAAGCCTTCGCCCGCCGGATGCATAGATTCGATTATCAGTTGGTAATCGCCGCGCGGTTCATACAGACTGACAGCCGCCCGCACCAGTACCTGTATACCGTTTTGCGGACGAAAACCGACGCGCATATTTTTCATACGGAACATGGCGGCGCGCACCTGAGAATTTTCGTCTTTCAGCGTGAGATACCAATGTCCGGACACCGGCTGGCTGAAGTTGGAAATTTCGCCTGTCAGCCATACCAGACCGAGCTGTCCTTCCAACAGCATTTTTGCCGCATGGTTAAGTTGGGAAACGGAATAAATATTGGCGTTGTTCATAAGCCCTAATATCCGAGAAAAAAGCACGGCGAACCGTGCTATGTGAATTATTCGACGGTGACGGAGGTAATCACCACATCTTCTTTCGGCACATCCTGATGGAAACCGGCGTTGCCCGTTTTCACACCTTTGATTTTGTCTACCACATCCATGCCTTCGACCACTTCGCCGAAGACGGCATAGCCCCATTCCTGCACCACTTCGCGTCCGAACATTTCTTTCGCACGATAATCAAGGAACGTGTTATCCGCGACGTTGATGAAGAATTGCGCGGTGGCGGAATGCGGATCGGAGGTGCGCGCCATGGCGATGGTACCGCGTTTGTTGCTTAAACGGTTATTCGCTTCATTTTGAATCGGTGCGTTGGTGGCTTTTTCGCGCATACCGCTTTCCATGCCGCCGCCCTGAATCATAAATCCGTCGATAACGCGGTGGAAAATTGTGTTATCATAGAACCCCGATTTGCAGTAATCTTCGAAGTTTTTTGCCGTAACCGGCGCTTTCTCATGGTTTAACTCGATTTTAATGTCGCCGAAATTAGTGTGTAACGTAATCATTATTTTTCCTTTCTTTGGGGATTGAATTTCGGCTTGCATTATTCCATAAAAAGCCAATTAGTGCTATAAAGTGCGGTCAGATTTCACTGAATTTTAACGGACATTTTATGCTAAAAATTTTCAACACCCTCACTCGCGAAAAAGAAGAATTTAAGCCTATCAACCAGAATCAGGTAGGTATGTACGTATGCGGTGTGACCGTATACGATTTATGCCATTTCGGTCATGGGCGTACCTTTGTGTCTTTTGACGTGATTACCCGTTATCTCCGTTTTCTGGGTTATAACCTGCGTTATGTGCGCAACATTACCGATGTGGACGACAAAATCATCAAACGCGCGTTGGAAAACAATGAAACCTGCGATCAGTTGGTTGAGCGTATGATTGCGGAAATGCACAAAGATTTTGACGCATTAAATATTTTGCGACCGGATGCGGAGCCGCGCGCCACTAAGCATATACCCGAAATTATCGCCATGGTGGATGCCCTGCTGCAACGCGGACATGCTTATCTGGCGGCAGACGGCGATGTGATGTTCGATGTGGAGTCTTTTCAAAAATACGGCGCCCTTTCCCGCCAGAATTTGGAACAATTACAAGCCGGTGCGCGGGTGGAAATTAAATCGGTGAAGAAAAATCCGATGGATTTCGTGCTGTGGAAAATGTCCAAACCGAACGAACCGAGTTGGGATTCGCCTTGGGGTAAAGGCCGTCCGGGCTGGCATATCGAATGTTCGGCGATGAACAGTAAAGAACTCGGCAATCATTTTGATATTCACGGCGGCGGTTCGGATTTAATGTTTCCGCATCATGAAAACGAAATCGCTCAATCCTGTTGCGCGCACGACGGCGAATACGTGAATTACTGGCTGCATACGGGCATGCTGACGATTAATGAAGAAAAAATGTCCAAATCCCTCAATAATTTCTTTACTATTCGCGATATTTTAACTAAATACGATGCGGAAAGCGTACGCTATTTCTTTTTAACCGCTCAATACCGCAGTTTGCTGGATTACAGCGAAGAAAATATCGGCTTGGCGCGGAAAGCCCTGGAACGTTTGTATACGGCGCTGCGCGGTTGCGATTGGAATAGCGAACTGCCCGCCCAAGATCAATATGTCGGTGCATTTAAAGACGCTATGGATGATGATTTCAACACGCCTGGCGCATTAGCGGTGTTGTTTGAACTTGCCCGTGAAATCAATAAACTGAAAGCGGAAAATCCGGCGCAAGCGAATCACTTAGCGGCGCGTTTAAAACATCTGGCGGGCGTGCTGGGCTTATTGGAACAAGATCCCGAAGCCTTTTTACAAGGCGGTGCGGAGAATGAGGAAGTCGGCAAAATCGAAGCTTTAATCAAACAGCGTAATGACGCCCGCGCCGAGAAAAACTGGGCGGCTGCCGATGCCGCCCGCGATGCGTTGAAAGAAATGGGCGTAGTGCTGGAAGACGGCGCCAACGGCACCAGTTGGCGTAAGTTGTAAGCGGAATCCGGTTAAAATTATCAAGTGCGGTCAAAAATGTTACAGTTTTTCACCGCACTTTTTTCATCTTGTTATTTTATGTAACTTTTTGTTCTAAAAAACCGTGTTGTTTAGATTGAAATTAAACGGTTTCTGTTGTTAAATCATCAACAGATTGTGAATTTATTTTTGAAGGATTTTTATGTGCCAGTTACTCGGTATGAACTGCAACGTTCCCACCGATATTGTGTTCTCGTTTGAAGGCTTCCGCCGTCGTGCGGGGCTGACCGACACTCATTCCGACGGATTCGGGATCGCTTTTTTCGAAGGCAAAGGCGTGCGTATTTTTCGTGACGAAAAACCCGCCGCGGTTTCGCCTATCGCCGATTGTGTCAAACAGTACAATATCAAATCGCTGAATGTGATTGCGCATATCCGTAAAGCGACGCAGGGCGAAGTGAGCATTGTGAACACTCACCCGTTTATCCGTGAAATCTGGGGCGAAAATTGGGTATTCGCCCATAACGGTAATTTAAAGGCATTGCCGGATTTGTCAGGTTGTTATTGTCGTCCCATCGGTTCCACCGATTCCGAGGCGGCGTTTTGTTATATTGCCGATCAATTGAAAAAACGTTATTGCAGCAAACCGTCGGAAGACGAAATTTTCGGTATTATTCAGGAAATCACGCTGGAACTGGGGCGGTACGGCACCTTTAATTTTATTTTGTCCAACGGCGAATGGATGATTGCCCATTGTTCCACTAATCTGCATTATGTCACGCGTCGTGCGCCGTTTTGCAAGGTGCAGCGTGTCGACGACGACGGCGTGATCGATTTCAAAAATTACACCACGGAAAAAGACAAAGTCACCATTATCACCACTTTTCCGCTGACCAAAAATGAAAACTGGATCAAAATGGAACATGGCGGTTTTGTTTTCTTCAAAGACGGGGAAAAAATCCGGGAAATTATGGGCGTGAAAAAAGAACCGGCGGACGACGGCACGTTGGGCACGGCGTCGCGTTGATTGTTATCGGGCGAATTCGACGGTTCGTCCTTTATTGCGGCGATAAGAAAGGGCGTAGTGATACGCCCTGAAAAACAATGCAAAAAATCGACCGCACTTTAATCGATTTTATTTTCCGCTTTCGGCAGAATTAAATTCAGAATAATCGCCACAATGGCACACAGGCTGATTCCTTTGATGGACATGCCGCCCACATCCACAAACATACCGCCGATCCCGAAGGTCATCACCACGGAAATAATGCAGAGATTGCGTGCTTCCGTCACATCCACTTTGCCACGGATTAACGTACTCATGCCCACTACGGCGATGGAACCGAATACCAGCATCATAATGCCTCCCATGACGATAGTCGGAATAGAGCCGAGGAACGCCCCCACTTTGCCGCAGAAGGAAATAGCGATTGCCCAGATAGCCGCCCAAGTCATGATATTCGGATTGAAGTTACGCGTTAACATCACGGCGCCGGTAACTTCCGCATAAGTGGTATTCGGCGGACCGCCCAGCATGGATGCCGTTGCCGTTGCCACGCCGTCGCCCAGTAACGTACGGTGTAAACCCGGTTTTTTCAGGAAATCTTTGCCGGTAACGGAACTGATTGCCATAATGCCGCCTACGTGTTCCACCGCCGGTGCAATGGCGATAGGCAATAAGTATAAAATCGCTTCCAGTTTAAATTCCGGTGTAGTGATATTCGGCAGGCTGAACCAAGGCGCGTCGATGACCTTCTGGAAATCGATTAGCCCAAGGAATAAACATAATACATAGCCTACGGCGATACCGAACATAATCGGAATCAGTTTCATCATGCCTTTCCCGAACACCGCTACCAAAAGGGTAGTCAGCAAGGTGACAAGCGACACCAGAATGGCGTCGTTATAGGCATAAGCACTGCCTTTACCCACCGCCATATCCACCGCAACAGGCGCCAAGCCCATGCCGATAATAATGATTACCGGGCCGACCACCACCGGCGGGAAAATCCGTTCCAATGCCGCTACGCCGCGCAGTTTCACCAGCGTGCTTAACGCCAGATAAACCAAACCGGTACAGGCCAGACCGCCCATAGTAACGGCAATCCCCCAGGTTTGTACGCCGTATTGAATCGGTGCGATAAAGGCAAAGGAAGACGCCAGAAAAATCGGCACTTGTTTGCCCGTGCAGAATTGGAATAACAGCGTACCTACGCCGGCGGTGAGCAACGCCGTATTGGCATCCAGCCCGGTAATTAACGGCACCAGTACCAAGGCGCCGAAAGCCACGAACAGCATTTGCAAACCGACAAAAACTTGTTTGGCGCCGCTTTGTTTTTCTTCAATTTGAGTTGTCATTAGGTTCTCTCACAGACGAACATAGATAAGTTTGAGTTCGTCAAAAACATGGTAAAAATCGACCGCACTTTGCAGGTTAAGCCGACAAAAGTGCGGTCAAAAAAACGGTTATTTTGTTCCGAAAATTTTATCGCCTGCGTCACCTAAACCCGGCACGATGTAGCCTTGTTCGTTTAAGTGACTGTCGATTGATGCGGTATAGACTTCAATATCCGGATGTGCCGCTTCCAACGCTTTAATCCCTTCCGGCGCCGCCACCAGCACTAACACTTTGATTTGTTTACAGCCCTTTTGTTTTAACAGATCGATAGTGGCAATCATGGAACCGCCGGTCGCTAACATCGGGTCAACCACAATGGCTAAGCGCTCTTCCAAATCGCTCGCCAGTTTTTGGAAATAAGGTACCGGTTCAAGGGTTTCTTCGTTACGGTACATACCCACCACACTGATACGCGCGCTCGGAATATGTTCCAACACCCCGTCCATCATGCCAAGGCCGGCGCGTAAAATAGGTACTACGGTAACTTTTTTACCTTTAATGCGATCGATTTCCACATCGCCGCACCAACCGTCGATAATTACTTTTTCCGTTTCCAGATCCGAAGTGGCTTCATAGGTTAATAAGCTGCCCACTTCTGTGGCGAGTTCGCGGAAGTTTTTGGTACTGATGTCCGCCGCACGCATTAAACCTAATTTGTGTTTGACTAATGGATGTTTAACTTCGACTAATTTCATGGAATCTTCCTTCTTTTTTTGCAAAATTACTTGATTGTAAAGGAATTGCCGTACCACTTCAATGAAGTGCGTCACAATTCCCACAAAAAAGTGCGGTTAAATTTAACCGCACTTTTGTCTATTTATTGGAACCTTCAGGGTGTAAGCCGATGCCTTGATGACGTTCTTTAAGTTTGTCAATCACATCTCCCCAAGCTAAATTTTCGTTTTGCAGCAATACGGTTAAGTGATACAGCAAATCCGCCGCTTCGGAAACGGTTTCCGCACGATCTTTCGCCATTGCCGCCAAAACGGTTTCCACCGCTTCTTCGCCCACTTTCTGGGCAATTTTTTTGGTACCTTTATGATAGAGCTTCGCGGTGTAAGATACATTCGGATCCGCATTTTTCCGCTCGGCAAGTTCCCGTTCAAGCTTTGCAAACCACGTCCAATCGCCTTCCGATTGGGTTTCAAATTGGTGGAAACAGCTTTCTTTACCTGTGTGGCAGGTCGGACCGATAGGATTCGCCAGAATCAGTAAAGTATCGTTATCGCAATCCAAACTCATATCCACCACATTCAAAAAATGTCCCGAAGTCTCACCCTTCGTCCATAAGCGTTGCTTAGTGCGGGAGAAAAATGTCACGATCTTCTCATCACAGGTTTTAGCCAAGGCTTCTTCATTCATATAACCCAACATTAACACTTCGCAGGTTTGGAAGTGTTGGATGATGACGGGTAACAGTTGATCTACTTTTTGCCAATCTATATTTTTAATATTCATAATATACCTGTAGGGTGGGCATGCTTGCCCACCATTAAAATGTTTCGGTGGGCAAGCATGCCCACCCTACGACTATCGGCGAATCTCCACACCTTCTTTCGTAAGATACGCTTTCAATTCGCCAATATTAATAATTTGCTTATGAAACACGCTCGCTGCCAAGGCGCCGTCCACATTCGCTTCCACAAACGCATCTCGGAAGTGAACCGTTTCACCGGCACCACCGGAAGCGATAAGCGGTACTTTGCACACTTCACGCACTTTTTTCAGTTGTACTAAATCGTAACCGTTACGTACGCCGTCTTGGTTCATCATATTCAGCACGATTTCGCCTGCGCCACGTTGTTGCACTTCTTTGACCCAGTCGAGTAACTGCCAGTTGGTTTGGCGGGTGCGGCTTTCATCGCCCGTGTATTGATTGACCCAGTATTTGCCTGTTTCCTTTTCAAACCAGCTGTCTATGCCCACCACAATCGCCTGCACACCGAAACGATCTGCCAAAGCGGTGATTAAATTCGGATCGGCAAGTGCGGGTGAATTGATGGAAATTTTATCCGCCCCGAAAGCGAAAATCTGTTCCGCATCGGCAATGGTCTTAATTCCGCCCGCCACGCAAAACGGAATATCGATCACTTCCGCTACACGTTCCACCCAGCTTTTATCGACGGTGCGTCCGTCTGATGAGGCGGTAATATCGTAAAACACTAACTCGTCCGCCCCTTCTTCGGCATAGCGTTTTGCCAGCGGTACGATGTCGCCGATAATTTCGTGGTTACGGAACTGTACGCCTTTTACTACTTGCCCGTCCCGTACATCTAAACAAGGAATTATCCGTTTTGCCAACATTCGATCGCCTCCGCTACATTAAATTTACCTTCTAACAACGCACGCCCGACAATCACACCGGCCACCCCCAAGCCTTTTAACGCGGCAATATCGGCTAAACTACCAATTCCGCCCGATGATTGGAACTGAATTTCGGGGTATTTAGTACAAATTTCTTTGTACAAATTCACGTTTGAACCTGCCAGTGTGCCGTCACGGGAAATATCGGTGCATAACACGTGCTGCAAACCCACCGATTGATAATCTTCAATCAATTCTTCCAACGATACACCGCTGGCCTCTTGCCAGCCGCTAACCGCGATGATTTTTTGACCGCTGGCGTCAATGTTTACATCCAACGCCAGCACGAATTTCTCCGCCCCGTATTTCTCAAACCAGCCTTTTACCATTTCAGGCCGTTTAACCGCTGTGGAACCGATGACTACACGGTTTGCACCGACCGCTAACAGATCCGCTACATCTTGTTCTGTACGGATGCCGCCGCCTACTTGGATCTTGCATTTCGTAGCTTCGATAATTTTGCCGATGAGTTCGGTTTGGCGTTTAACCGGATCTTTTGCACCGGTTAAATCCACCAAGTGCAGTTGCTGCGCTCCTTGATCGACATAGCATTGAAACTGCGCGATAGGGTTATCGCTGTAAAGAGTTTGTTGTGCGTAATCCCCCTGGTACAGGCGGACAACCTGTCCTTCGATCAAGTCAAGCGCGGGAATAATTATTGATTTTTTCATGGTATTTTCCTGTATCTTTATTTCTGTTTTAAAATTCCGGCGTATTAAAAAATGCGCTTTCGCTTGATTTCTGAGCTAACTTATCCGCTTGTTTATAAAGCGTTTTCTTATAACCCTCCGCAAGCGGCGGGCAATCAATGGCTTTATCCAAAACGGTTTTGTCTAGGTCTTTTGCCGGTTGAGATAATAAACCGTGCACTACGGCGACCGTCATCTCCGGATAAGGGCGTTTAATTAGCTCGAGTTTATCGCCCGGTGAAATGACGCCGCTTTGCAACACCCGCACATACCAGCCGACTAAGCCCGTTTCCACTACGGTTTTGCGGGTTTCCGGCATTTCGGTATTTTTTGATAAGGTATTGCAGGGTTTACGCGGTTGACACACTTCCACAAGGGCAGAACCAATGCGATACCGATCGCCGATACAAACGCTGTTTTCATCTAATTCCGACACTACAAAATTTTCGCCGAAACGGGAATCCTGCAAATAATCGTAATTTAAGCGCAAAAGTGCGGTCAGTTTTTCTAAAGATTTTTGCGCCATAAAAAACAAGGCTTTATCCGTACCGCCGTGATGTTTTTTGTCGGCCACATCATTGCCTTGCGCACCAAGTCGGTGAACCCGTACGTTATTCACCGCTTTTTTCCGGATTGCCGTTACAATGTCGGAACCGTCGGAAAGCGAGAGTGTTTCCGCTTGGGCGACTTTAACCGCCAGAATATAAGACATTACAGATTCTCCACAAAATTTTTCAACAACAACGCCCCGTTTTTCCCCGATCTTTCAGGGTGAAACTGCACGCCGTAGAAGTTTTTGTTAGCAATCGCCGCCGAGAAATCCACGCCGTAATTACTCGTTGCAATCGTATTTTCATTCGGTAACACCGCATAACTATGCACAAAATAGAAATGGCTGTCTTGCTCGATACCGGTGAACAGCGGATGATTTTCCACATAACGCACACGATTCCAGCCCATATGCGGCAACGGCAGCCCTGTATTTGGGATTAGCTCGGTTTTGCCGCTCATTAGGTTGAGCGTGTCCAAATTGCCTTCTTCCGAAAATGCGGTCATCAACTGCATGCCTAAACAGATCCCAAGCATTGGCTGAGTGGCATTTTGAATGGTTTCAATCAGCTTACGTTCTTTTAAGATCCGCATCGCCGCCGCAGCCGTACCCACTCCGGGAAGCAATAGTTTATCGGCGGATTGAATTTTATTGAGATCTCGTGAAATTTCCGTTTGAATCTCCAAACGGTCGAATGCAAATTTTACAGATGACAGGTTTGCACAGCCTGTGTCGATGATGATTAAATTGGTCATAATTATTTTAATTTATTGATTGTTACAGCGCCTTCATGTTGATACGCTTGGAATAACTTCATAACTTTTGCCTGTTTCATTTATTGCAAACGGTAAAATTCTCAAAAACACCGTAAAAACCCGACCGCACTTTTCCCATGCCCGAAACCGTTTGCGCAAATTCTTCCCGATTCTATCAGATAAATCCGCAAAATGGTTTATATCTTTCGCGGTATTACGAAAAAGGCGATTGCCGCCAGTGCCGACATGGTGATGAACATGGTTTGCGGCGATAACGGGTAGATTTTTCCGCAGATCATGGTCATCACGGCGACGCCTAAACAGTTTGCCAAGCCGCTGTATAAGGACTGTAATTTGACGATGGCGTTTTGCGGTTGTCGGGCGATGTAACGGATCATAGCGAAGTGCATGACGGCGAAGGTGAGCGCGTGAAATGTCTGTAATAATGCCAGCCATGCAATAGACGTTGTGCCGCCGTACACCGCCCATCGAATGACGGCGGCGGAGGTTGCCAGTAACATTAAATTACGGACGGACCAATGCCCGAATAAGCGTTTAGAGAAGAAAAACAGCAGAATTTCCGCCGCCACGGCGCAACCCCATAGCAGACTGGTGAGCTGTACGGGAATGCCGTTTTCATTCCAGTAAAGCATGCTGTAAACGTAATAACCGGCGTGGGAACCCTGAATGAGAAAGGCCGCGAGCAACATTCCGGCGTGGTTCGAATTTTTCAGTAATGTCCGGTAATTGATCGAATTTTTGACCGCACTTTCCGCGTTGTCATGCGGTTTGGGGTGCGGGTTAAGCATTAACAGCAATGCATAGAACACAAAAAGTGCGGTCAGAATCCAGATAATATTTTGTTCGCCGGTGAAACGGATAAGTTGTCCGACCGTAATCAGCGCGATAGTGAACGCCAGCGAACCGAGCAGACGTGCTTTGCCGTAATCCAGTTCCAGCTGTTGTTGCCAAGTGTTGGCGAGGCTGTCGGTTAGCGGCATGCCGGCGGCGTTCAACATGCTGAAAATACCGATACTGACGAATAATAACCAGAAATTCTGCGCCGTCACCGCCATCACACAAGTCGTCGCTACCATTGTCCAAGCGATTAAACGCAGGGCGGTGAAAAGCTGGTGGCTGTGTTTAATCATTCGTCCGAAAAAAAAGCTGCCGATAAATCGGAAAAAATAGGACGAGGACAGAATAATGCCGACGAATTCTGCGTCGTAGGCGTGAGATTTTACCCACACCGGCAAATACGGCACCAGTACGCCGTAGGCGAGAAAGTAACCGAAAAAGGCGAATGCCAGCCAGTTGAAAGGAGAGAGTTGCATCAGAATAATTTTTCCATTTCCTGTGAACGGGCGACGCAAGCCTGCATGGCAAGCTGTAGGGTGCGGGCGAATTGATGTTCGTTGAACACCGCCAGCGCCGCGGCTGTCGTACCGCCTTTAGAGGTAACGTTTTCCCGTAACAGGGAAAGCGGCGTTTGCGGATTTTCAATCGCCATTTTAGCCGCACCCAGAGCAGATTGCTGAATCAGTTTGCGTGCTTGTTCATCGGTTAACCCCATGGTTAACAGCGTTTGCTGCATGGCTTCCATAAACAGGAAAAAGTAAGCGGGACTGGAACCGGAAGCGGCGGTGACGATGTGCATATCCGATTCCTTTTCCACCCAACAGATTTCTCCCACCGCTGTCAGCAATGCTGCCGCTTGCCGTTTTAATTCGTCAGGTACATTTTCCGGTGCGAATAAGCCGGACATGGCGGCCGATACTAGGGCGGGCGTATTCGGCATCACACGAACGATATAACGAACAGTCGGAAAAAGCGCGGTCAATCTTCGCACCGGAATTGCCGCCATAATGGAAATTAATAATTTATCGGAAAAATCGACCGCACTTAGGCTTTGTGCCAATTCCGCCGCAGCTTGCGGTTTTATTGCAAGCACCACGATTTCCGCCTGTACGGCGGCGGTTTCGGGATTTTGCGTTATTCGTACGCCTTGTGCGGCAAATAAATCGCGTTTGGCTTGGTTGCGGTCGCAAACGGTAATTTTGTCGGCGGGGTAGCCTTGTTTTAACAACCCGAAGACAATGGCCTGCGCCATATTGCCGCCGCCGATAAAATAGAGGGATTTATGTGACATGATTTTCAGCGCTTTTTCATTTTTTAAGGTAGATCACATTCTAATGAAATTTAGAAAAAACTAAACCCCGAGTTTAGTATTCTTTTTCAGGATTTATGATAGACTACCGCTCAGATTTGCCAATAGGCTTTAGGGAAATGAATATATGAGCGCCTTTTTAAATTTATACCGTAATACTTTATCGTGGCCGTTGTCTTTTTTGGTGAAAGACAATCCGATCCCCAACAATCCCGTTGAAGAACTGACACTTAATATCGAACAACCTATCGTTTATGTTTTGCCTTACACGTCGCAGACCGATCTCGTAGTATTGCGCAAAAACTGCCTTAGCCTAGGGTTGCCGGACCCTTTTCTGGATAATCGGATCGAAGGTAAAGTGCTGCCGCGTTATGTTTTTTTAGATGAAGGACACCAATTTTTCAAATCGAAAGGAGCAAAAAAGGAAACGGAGAAAGTTTTCAAAAATTATTTGGAATTGCACCGCACTTCGGCCGATTTAGACGTGCAGGTGGTGCCGGTTTCCGTGCTGTGGGGGCGTTCACCGGGGCGTGAAGATAAAGGTTTACCGAAACTGCGTTTATTGAACGGTTTGCAGAAAACTATCGCGGCGATTTGGTTCGGGCGGGATACTTTCGTGCGTTTTTCACAGGCGATGTCTATGCGTTATATGGTGAACGAATACGGTGAAGATGAAAAATTAGCGCAAAAATTGCCGCGTATCGCCAAAATGCACTTTGCCAAACAACGCATTTCCGCAACGGGACCGCGTTTACCGAACCGTCAGGCGATGTTCAATAAACTATTGCAGCATCCCGCCGTACTGCAGGCGATTGAAGACGAAGCGCGCGGTAAAAATATGACAAAAGAAAAAGCCCGTAAAGAAGCGGAAAAAATTCTGAACGAAATTGCCGCCGATACCAATTACAGCAGTTTGCGGGTAGCGGATCGTCTGTTGGGTTGGTTATGGAACAAACTTTATCAGGGGATTGAAGTAGAACATGCCGATCGCGTGCGTCGTTTGGCGTTGGAAGGGCATGAAATCGTTTATGTGCCGTGCCACCGCAGTCATATCGATTATTTGCTGCTTTCATATGTGCTGTATCACCAAGGGTTGGTGCCGCCTCATATTGCGGCGGGTATCAACCTGAATTTCTGGCCGGTGGGGCGTATTTTCCGTAGCTGGGGGGCGTTTTTTATTCGACGTACGTTTAAAGGCAACCGTCTGTATTCCACGCTTTTTCGCGAATATTTGGGCGAATTGTTCCATCGCGGTTATTCCGTGGAATATTTTATTGAAGGCGGACGTTCGCGTACCGGTCGTTTATTAACGCCGAAAACGGGGATGATGTCTATGACGCTGCAGGCGTTGCAGCAAGGTCAAACCCGTCCGATTTCCATTGTGCCGGTATATGTGGGGTATGAACACGTGCTGGAAGTGGATACCTACGCCAAAGAATTACGCGGTGCGGCGAAAGAAAAAGAAAATGCGGGTTTGGTGTTGCGGGTAATTAAAAAATTACGCAATCTTGGCCGCGGTTTTGTTAATTTCGGCGAGCCTATTACGCTCAGTACTTATTTAAATCGGCATTTCCCGGAATGGAAAAACGAAGGACGGGACGAACGCCCGCTCTGGTTTAATAAAGCGGTGGATGCCGTATCCCGCCAAGTGATGGTGAACATCAATAAAGCGGCGGCGGTAAATGCTATGAATTTAACGGGCACGGCGTTATTATCCTCCCGTCAGCGTGCGTTATCGCGCGAACAGTTGCTGGAGCAGCTGGAAAGTTATCAGCAATATTTGCTGAATGTCAGTTATTCCGACGACATTATTATTCCGAGCGCTCCACCGAAAGAATTGCTGGATCACGTATTGGGTTTGGATCGTGTCGGAATTCTGATCGAAAAAGACAATTTCGGCGAATTGGTGCGGTTGGAGCGTAATCATGCGGTATTGATGACCTATTATCGTAATAATATTCAGCATTTATTAGTGCTGCCGTCTTTGGTGGCCAGTATTGTGTTGCATCATGAGGCTATTCAGAAAGATCTGGTGTTGACATCGGTAGAAAAACTTTATCCGTTCTTAAAAGCCGAGCTGTTCATGCATTTGCCGCCGGAAGCTCTGCGCGAAAAAGTGGAACGTATTATTGCGGAACTGCATCGTCAGCAACTGATTAAACTGAATGAAAATATTTTAAGCATTAACCGTCCGCGTGTGCGTACGTTGCAATTATGGTCGGCGGGAATGCGCGAAATTTTACAGCGTTATTTGATTACTGTTGCTATTTTATTACAGGATCCGGCAATTTCGCGCGGCAAACTGGAAAAAGAAAGCCAGTCAATCGCTCAACGTTTGTCCGTACTGCACGGGATTAATTCGCCGGAATTCTTCGATAAAGCGGTGTTCTCCACCTTTATCGCCAGTTTGAAAGACAACGGCTATTTTGATACTTCCGGCAATGCGGATGTAACGAAACTGCAGGGCATGGCGGATATTCTTGAACACGTCATTTCCACCGAAATCAATTTAACCATTAAAAGTGCGGTGGAAACTGCGGTAGATTTGGATGAGATTGAGAGTGAATAAGCGGTGAAAGATTCGGCATTAGTAGAACTTTTTCTTAACGATATTTGGTTGGAAAAAGGACTGTCTGAAAATACTATTCAATCCTATCGGTTAGATTTAGCCGCGCTTTGCGATTGGTTGAACGCTCATAGTTTGTCTTTGATTTCACTGGATGCCGTGGATTTACAAAGTTTCTTAGGACAACGGGTGGAAGCGGGCTATAAAGCCACCAGTACCGCCCGTTTACTGAGTGCCATGCGCAAACTGTTTCAATATCTTTATCGGGAAAATTACCGCCCGGATGACCCCAGCGCTACGTTGAGTTCGCCTAAGTTGCCGACCCGGTTACCGAAATATTTAACGGAACAGCAGGTGAATGATTTGCTCAGCGTACCGAGTACCGATGTGCCGTTGGAATTGCGGGATAAAGCCATGTTGGAATTGCTTTACGCCACCGGTTTGCGGGTGACGGAACTGGTTTCCCTTTCCATGGATAATATCAGTTTGTCGCAAGGCGTGGTGCGGGTGATCGGAAAAGGCAATAAAGAGCGCATTGTGCCTATGGGGGAGGAGGCGGCGTATTGGGTGGGCGAGTTTATTCGTTACGGACGCGCGATGTTGCTGAACGGACAGAGCTCGGACGTGGTATTTCCCAGCCGTCGCGCTTTGCAGATGACGCGTCAGACTTTCTGGCACCGGATTAAATATTATGCGGTGTTGGCGGATATTGACGGCGACAGCCTGTCGCCTCACGTTTTGCGTCATGCTTTCGCTACTCATTTGGTAAATCACGGTGCGGATTTACGTGTGGTGCAGATGTTACTGGGGCACAGCGATTTATCCACTACACAAATTTACACGCACGTAGCTAAAGAACGGCTTAAGCGATTGCATGAAAAATTTCATCCGCGCGGTTAATCCGTTCTTTCTAAAAGATAAAAGTGCGGCTCGAAATTTAATGTTTTCGACCGCACTTTTTCTGTTATGAACATTAGGCTAATACGGCAAAAGCGTTATCAGCCGCTTTAAGCGTTTGTTCAATATCCGCATCGGAATGCGCGAGGGACATGAAACCGGCTTCGAAAGCGGAAGGGGCGAGATAGACGCCTTGTTCCAGCATTAAATGGAAGAAACGGTTGAATTTCGCGACGTCACATTTCATGACGTCCTGGAAATTGGTGACCTCCGGCACATCGGTAAAGAATAATCCGAACATACCGCCCACATATTGTGCAATGAAAGGCACTCCGTGTTTCTTCGCCAAGGTTTTCAAGCCTTCTGCCAGTTGTTGCGTTTTTTCCGCTAATTGTTGTTCATTGCCCGGTTTGGATAATTCGGTGAGGCAGGCTAGCCCCGCCGCCATGGCGATCGGATTACCCGATAGGGTTCCCGCCTGATAAACCGGACCGGTCGGTGCGATGTATTCCATAATTTCCCGTTTACCGCCGAACGCGCCTACCGGCATTCCGCCGCCGATAATTTTACCGAGCGCAGTTAAATCCGGCGTTACGCCGTAATAAGCTTGCGCACCGCCTAACGCCACACGGAAACCGGTCATGACTTCATCAATGATAAGTAATGCGCCGTATTGATCGCAGAGTTCGCGCACCCCTTGCAGGAATCCGGGTTTGGGCGGAACACAATTCATATTGCCCGCCACCGGTTCGATAATTAAGCAAGCGATGTCTTGCGGATATCGTTCGAAAGCGCATTTAACGGAATTCAGATCATTATACGTACAGGTTAAAGTATGTTTGGCAAAATCTTCCGGTACGCCGGGAGAACTGGGTTGTCCTAGGGTTAATGCGCCGGAACCGGCCTTTACTAATAGGGAATCGGAGTGACCGTGGTAGCAGCCTTCGAATTTAATTATTTTGTCACGTTTTGTGTAACCGCGAGCCAGACGAATCGCCGACATGGTGGCTTCCGTGCCGGAACTGACCATACGTACCAATTCGATAGAAGGAATCAGCCTGCATACTAATTCAGCCAAAGTGATTTCGCCTTCGGTCGGTGCGCCGAAGCTCAAACCGTTCGGCACGGCTTTCAATACGGCGTCGATAATGGCCGGATGATTGTGACCCAGTACCATCGGTCCCCATGAGCCGACATAATCTATGTATTGTTTGCCGTCCGTATCCGTAATATAGGCTCCCGCCGCTTTTTGGATAAAAACCGGGGTTCCGCCGACGCCTTTAAAAGCTCGTACAGGCGAGTTTACACCGCCCGGAATGACTTGTCGGGCGCGTTGAAAAAGTGCGGTCGAATTTGACATAATTTTTCCTGTAATCTGCAAAGTGAATGAAACAAAGGTTTCGGTATTGTACTTGAAAATGATAAAAAATGTTATCGTAAAATAGGGGTTTATGATATGCTTTCGAAGATTTTCGGAGAAGAAAATAAGGCGTGAAAATGTTGTGGCTTAGTTTTGTTTTAACCTTTGTTGTGTCGTTTGCAACCATAGTTTTGGGGCGTCCGGTGGCTGAAAAGATCGGTCTGGTGGATAAGCCCAATTACCGCAAACGCCATCAGGGAGCGATTCCGCTGTTGGGCGGTATTTCCCTGTTTATGGGAAATTTATGTTTTTACTTAATGCAATGGGAACAAACCCGTCTGCCTTATCTTTACCTGTTTTCCGTTACTGTTTTGCTGATTATCGGATTATTGGACGATCGTTTTGATTTAAGCGCCGCGCTACGTGCTTGTGTGCAGGCGGCATTATCGGTAGCGATGATTTACTTCGGGCAACTGTCACTGGATAATTTAGGACAGATTATCGGACCTTTCCAGGTAACTTTAGGCGGCGTCGGTTTTGTGATTACCGTGTTGGCGACCATTGCCGTGATCAATGCATTCAATATGATTGACGGAATTGACGGCTTATTGGGCGGATTATCCGGTGTCGGTTTTGCCGCCATGGGAATTTTACTGATTCTCGATAACCAATGGGATTTGGCAATTTGGTGTTTTGCTTTAATTGTGACGTTAATTCCATATTCTATGTTCAATCTTTGTATTCCGTTCGGTAGAAAATATAAAATCTTTATGGGGGACAGCGGCAGCACGCTAATCGGGTTTACCATGATTTGGATTCTATTGTTGAGTACTCAAGGTAAAGGACATCCGATGAATCCGGTGACGGCGTTGTGGATTATTGCCATTCCGTTAATTGACATGATTGCTGTGATTTACCGTCGGGTGCGCAAAGGAAAGAGTCCGTTTAAGCCGGATCGTTTGCATGTACATCATTTAATGGTTCGTGCGGGTTTGACATCGCGTCAGGCATTCTTGGTGATTACCCTGTTTGCCGCATTATGCGCAGGTTTTGGTATTCTCGGTGAAGTCTATTATCTGAACGAATGGTTTATGTTCGGTGCGTTTATCGTATTGTTTTTTCTGTATCTTTATTCTATTACCCGGGCGTGGCGCGTAACACGTTTTATTCGCCGCATGAAACGCCGTGCTTCACGACGAATCGAACGGTGAGGGGGTGTTAAACAAAAACGGGAATTTCCGGGAGAATTCCCGTTTTTTGTCGAACGGGTGAGTTACAGTTTGTCGCTCAGCAAGAACTGTAATACGCCGTCCATTCTCAAGTGCGGGATAGCCTCGCCCTTTTCCAATTGTCTGGGCTCAAAAGTATCGAATTCAAAGCGGCGGTTTTGCCAAAAATCCGCTTTCGGTAATTTACTCGGGACGCTGCCCGGGTAAAGCGTAACCGCTTGCAAATCCTGACTGCGAATGCCTTGGAGAGCTTTAAAAGTTTTACCGTTTTCAATGACATTTACTTGATTGGTGGCGCGAATAGCCGAAATGGCAGAATAGGCAATATCAATGCCTTCGAATTCCGCATAACGTCCGCCTTCTTGCACTAATTGACGCATTAAGCTGATTAAATTGGGCACTTGATCACTGGTGATATGATCCGCCTTGGTGGCGATGAACATTAATTTATCAATACGCGGAGAAAATAAACGGGAAAGCAGATTACGTTTGCCGTAATGAAAATTTTTAAACAGTTGATGCAATGCCATTTGCATATCTTCGAAGGCCGCATGGCTGTGATTAAGCGGCGTCAGACAATCTGCGAGGATAACCTGGCGATCGAAATGGGCGAAGTAATCTTCATAAAACCGTTTAACTACGCGTTTGCGGTAATAATCGTAACGTTTTTTCAAAATACCGAAATAACTGGCAGAGCCGGCATTTTTCTCCAGATTCGCCCATTCGGATACCGTTAAATAATCTAAGGGGAAAAATTGTAAAGCCGGCGCGCCCTCTAATTCGCCGGGTAACACAAAACGTCCGGGTTGAATAAAATGCAATCCTTGTTGCTTGCAGGCAAGCAGATAATCCGTGTAACTTTTGGCGATAGTGGCTAACGTTTCCTCATTGGCGGGTGCCGATAAATCCAATTTTCTCGCCTTGCCTTGCCAGCTCTGATTTAATTGCCGACGGGCCGGTGTAGTAAATTTCTGCAGAAATTGCGACCATTGGCGATAGTTTAAATCCAGCAACGGGAGATCCAGCAACCATTCGCCGGGATAATCGAAAATATCCAAATAAAGCGTGCCTTTTTCTTTAATGTAACTGAAAAGTCCCCGTTGGCGTTGATAACGAATAGCCAGTCGGGTTTCGCTGACGCCGCGGGTGGATTGGGGAAAGTGCGGTGGGTTTTGTTCAAGTTCCGCCAGGTTTCGCTCATAGTCGAAGCGGGGGACGCTGAGATCTGCTTGAGGAATACGCTTTACCCCTAAAATGGTTCCGTTACGCGCGCTTTCGAATAGTGGAAGATGCTTGTTGTCTGCCGAATTAATATGTAACAATTGATTAATCAGACTGGTAATAAACGCTGTTTTACCGCTACGACTGAGTCCCGTCACCGCCAGCCGTAAACTGCGATCGAAAGTGCGGTCAAAAATTTGATGAATTTCTTTTTGAATGGTATTAAACATTTTTATTTTTCAAATAGACCTAAATCCTTTAAACTTTATATAATTTATCACGAATAGTCAGTGTTATGCTTAAGATTTCAGTAACTTTGTTGTTTTTTTTAATAACGAGTTTTTCAGTTTTGTCCGCACCGCGGGTACCTGCGGAATTAACCGATAACGGGTTGATTTATTGTACGCATGCGACGGGCTTCTCGTTTAATCCGCAGACGGCAGATGCGGGTACCAGCATGAATGTAGTTACGGAACAGATTTATAACAAATTGTTTGAAATAAAAGCCAATAGTTCGCAAGTCGAGCCGTCTTTGGCACGATCATATAAAATTTCTTCCGACGGAAAAACGATTACTTTATATTTACGCCGAGGTGTGAAATTTCATCATACGCCATGGTTTACTCCAAGCCGCAATTTTAATGCCGATGATGTGGTTTTTTCCCTCAACCGGGTATTGGGACACAACACTTCTTTACCGGAATTCGAACTGGAGACCGAACAAAACATCGTCAATCGTCAATACAGTATTTTTCATGATTTAGCAAAAAAGACCCGTTTTCCTTATTTCGAAAGTATTAAATTAAATCAAAAAATTAATTATGTGGAAAGTGTCGATCCTTATACGGTACAAATTCATCTTTTTGAGCCGGATGCTTCCATTTTGTCTCATTTAGCGAGTCAATATGCGGTGATTTTCTCTCATGAATATGCATTGCAGTTAAATGCGGACGATAATTTGGAACAATTGGATACTTTACCGGTAGGAACCGGAGCTTACCAACTAAAAGAATATTTACGCGGTCAGTATGTTCGTTTGATGCCGAATCAGTATTATTGGCGAAAACCGGCGAAGATTGCCAATATTGTGATTGATTTATCTACCGATAAAATCGGCCGGATGGCAAAATTCTTTAATAACGAATGCCAGATTGCCGCTTTTCCCGAAGTGAGTCAGCTAGGGTTATTGCAACAAAGCGGGGCACAATTCAAAACGACTATCGCCGAAGGGATGAATCTTTCTTTTTTAGCATTTAATTTTTTGCGCCCGACCATGCGGAATACGGAGCTTCGCCGTGCTATCGCTTTAGCAATCAACCGTGAACGATTGATTAAGCATATTTACTATGATACGGCAGTGGTGGCAAATAATATTATTCCGGCAATATCGTGGGCGGCGGGCAATGAGGTTTCCCACTTCGATTATGATCCGAAAAAAGCGCGGGAAATGTTAGCCGACATGCAGATACCGCCGCTTGAAATGTGGTTGGTTCAGGAAGAACAAGTGTTCAACCCGGCGCCTATTAAAATGGCGGAAATGATTCGAACGGATTTAAATGCAGTGGGACTGAATGTTAAAGTGCGGTTAATTTCGCGTAATTTTTTAATGGAAAATCTGCATAATAAAACGGAAGATTATGATTTGATTTTAGCCGGTTGGCTGGCAAGCAGCTTGGATCCGGACAGCTTTTTACGTCCGATATTGAGTTGCGATACCACTGACGAAGTATCTAATGTCTCAAATTGGTGTTCGGAAAGTTTCGATCAACTGTTGGATTCGGCGTTAATCCGTTCGGATCCTCATGCGCGTGCGGTAGATTATGCCGTTGCCCAGCAGCAGGTTTTTTCCGAATTGCCGATTTTGCCGTTAGCTAATGTTAAACGTATTTTAATCTCGAATACCCGGGTGGACGGAATAGAAGTGACACCGTTCGGAAATATTCATTTCGAGAAATTATCCTTGAAAAAGGAGAAAAAGTAATGTTTTTTTCCCTGATTCGGCGCTTTTTACTGATATTAATCAATCTATTTTTATTGAGTATTATCAGTTATGCCATTTTCATGCGGGATCCCGCCAATGCAGTCTATGCGGAACCCAGTATTTATGATGGGTATAAGTCCTATTCGTGGAGTTTGTTACAGGGCGATTTAGGTATTACTTATAATGGCGGCGATTCTATCGCTTCCATGATTTTCACGGTGTTACCCGCTACCCTCGAACTTTGTTTCGTTGCGATTTTATTGGCACTGATTGTCGGTGTACCTCTGGGATTGCTGGGGGCTTTTCAACAAAATAATATGGTTGGGAAAACGATTAGTGCGGTTTCTTCTCTCGGGCTTTCTCTGCCTGTTTTTTGGATTGCGCCGATTTTACTATATTTTGCGGCGGTGAACCGGTGGGAAATTTCGGCGGTCGGACAGATGAATTTGCTGTATTCCGTTAAACCGATTACCGGATTTGCCATTATTGATGTGTGGTTTATGGATGTACCTTATAGATTGAAAGCAATTCAAAACGTATTACAGCATTTGGCGTTGCCGAGTATTGTTCTGATGATTTCCCCCACGATGGAAATTACCAAATTCGTTAAACAACGCACGGAATGGGTATTAAAGCAGAATTATATTAAATTTGCCGTGACGCGCGGTTGGTCAATGTTACGTATTCTGCATGTTTATGTCTTACGCAATATGTTACCGTTGCTGATTCCTCTGATTGCCCGTTTAGTCGGTTACGTTTTAGCATTATGTATGCTGGTGGAAGGCACCTTCGGTTGGCCGGGTATGGGGCGTTGGTTGATCGATGCCGTCGCCCAGCAAGATTACAACAGTATTTCCGTGGGGGTGATTGTTATCGGTGTATTTATTATGTCTATCAATCTGATTGCGGGACTGTGTTTGTTTCTGTTAGATCCGTTTGATAAAAAAGGGTGGTCCGGCGGTGTTAGATAAAGAGCCTTACGAATTCAGAGAAACGGAAACATTACGACGGATTTGGCTGGCGTTTCGTCGCGATCGTATTGCATTATTCAGTTTTTATCTTTTTTTGTTGCTGATTTTGACCGCACTTTTCAGCAAATTTGTTGCACCTTACGCCAGTGATATGCAATTTATCGGTAAAGAGTTAACTCCGCCGTCCTGGGTAGCGAGCGGGGAAGTGGCATACTTTTTCGGTACGGATGATTTGGGACGAGATGTGTTCAGTCGAATCATTAACGGTGTGAGCTATACTTTTGGTTCTGCTCTAATCGTTGTAATTTTTACGGCTGTAATCGGCGGCGGACTTGGGATTTTGGCCGGTATGTCGCGCGGTTTTAAATCTCGCGTATTAGGGCATTTTTTAGATGCGTTTTTGTCGGTGCCGATTCTGTTAATTTCTATTGTGATAGCCACATTAATGGAACCCGGATTGTCTAATGCCATGCTGGCGATAGCTTTGGCATTGTTGCCGCATTTTATTCATGAAATTTATCTGGCAATTCAGCAGGAACTGAAAAAGGATTATATTTTAACGATGCGGTTGGACGGCGCGCCTAACGGCATATTGCTGCGTGAAACTATTTTACCGAATATTATGGTGAGGTATATTCGAGAAATTATACAGGCGTTTGTTATTGCTCTGTTAGAGATTAGTGCGTTAAGTTTTATTTCGCTGGGCGCGCAACGCCCTACTCCGGAATGGGGGGCGATGATTCGTGACAGTTTAGAACTTATTTATATTGCGCCTTGGGCGGTAATTTTGCCAGGTATCGCAATTATTATTGTCCTGTTGATTGTAATCTTAATGGGCAACGGCATCTGCAAAACCCTTGAACGTTACGGCGAATAGGGTGAAGAGGAAATATTATGGCGTTATTGGATATTCGTAATCTGTGCATTGATGTTGAAACTCCGCAGGGATTAATTCGTATTATTGATAATGTCAATTTAACGATTAATGAGGGTGAAATTTGCGGTCTGGTTGGCGAATCCGGTTCGGGTAAAAGTATTATTGCTAAAGTGATTTGTAATGCATTCAAGGATAATTGGATTGTTTCGGCGGATCGGTTTCGTTTTAATGAAGTGGAATTACTGAAATTAAGTCCGCATAAGCGACGAAAACTGGTCGGTAAAAATATTTCTATGGTTTATCAACAACCACTAAGTTATTTGGACCCTAGTAAAAAAATCGGCAAGCAAATTATACAAACCTTTTCTAGCTGGTCTTACAAGGGGCCTTGGTGGAAATGGTTCGGTTGGAAAAAACGGCGGGCTATAGAGTTGCTGCACCGAGTCGGAATTCGCGATCACAAAGATATTATGCGCAGTTATCCCGATGAAATAACCGAGGGGGAAGGGCAAAAGGTGATGATTGCCATTGCGGTAGCGAATCAACCCCGCTTATTGATTGCCGATGAGGCCACCAACGCATTGGAATCATCTACTCAACTACAAATTTTCCGGTTACTTTCCGGCATGAATCAGAATAACGGAATGACTGTGTTGCTAGCCAGTAACGACATCACCAGCATTACGGAATGGTGCGACAGCTTTACCGTATTATATTGCGGACAAAATGCCGAAAGCGGACCGAAAGAAAGTATTCTGGAAAACCCGCATCATCCTTATACCTCCGCATTATTGCATGCTATCCCGGATTTCAGTTCGCCGTTGCCGCTTAAAAGCAAACTGAATACGCTGCGTGGAACGGTGCCCCTGCTGGAGCATATGCCGGTAGGGTGTCGGCTGGGACCGCGTTGTCCTTTCGCACAGAAAAAATGCATTAACCGACCGCCTTCCCGGCGGGTTAAACAGCATGAGTTCGCTTGCCATTATCCATTGAATATTCGGGAAAAATCTCTTGTGAAAGAACAGGTAAGTAGCCCGCTAACCTTAAATTTAGAGGCCAAAACGGAATAAATATGTCAGCACTGTTGCAAGTTAATGCATTATGCAAATTGTTCAAAGAACGGACGTCTTTTTTTGAAAAACGGGAATTTTATGCAGTAAAAGACATCAGTTTCAGTTTAGAACCACAAAAAACGCTGGCGATTATTGGTAATAACGGTTCGGGTAAATCGACGCTGGCTAAAATGATCGTAGGCATTAGCGAACCGACTTCCGGACAACTTTTTTTGAACGGAAAGCAGTTAATCTACGGTGATTATCAGTATCGAGCGAAATATATCCGTATGGTTTTTCAGGATCCGAATTTCAGTTTCAATCCGCGTTTAAATGTAGGACAAATATTGGATGTTCCGCTCCGCCTCACCACGGATCTAGACGAACAGGCAAGAAATAACCGAATTTTCGATACCTTGCGTTTGGTGGGACTGTATCCCGATCATGCCAATATCGGTATCAATACCATGTCGGTCAGCCAAAAGCAGCGTGTAGCATTAGCACAGGCTTTAATTTTAAATCCGAAAGTGATTATTGCCGACGATGCCCTGGGTATTCTGGATGCGTCGGTGAAAACTCAGCTGGTCAATCTCATGCTGGATATTCAGGAAAAACGCGAGATTTCCTATATTTATGTCGGTCAACATTTAGGTATTATCAAGCATATTGCCGATGAAGTATTGGTAATGGATGAAGGTAAAATGGTTGAATTCGGTAACACCCAAACGTTGTTTTGTTCGCCGCAGCATGAAGTCACCCGGCGGCTGGTGGAAGGCTTTTTTGGTCGAGTATTGGATAAAAATTCGTGGCAACCTGCGGATTGGGCAGTATGATTTTAAAGAATGAATTATTCGTGCAGGCGTCTGAATAAAAAAGCTACCTTCAGGTAGCTTTTTTATCTGAAGTGCGGTCAATTATTCTTTTGAATTTTCGACCGCGCTTCCTGTGTTTTCTACATCTTCACCGTCAAATTCATCGTCAGGTTCGGCGACGCGTTCCAAACTGACCACCTGTTCGTCTTCAGCAGTGCGAATCAGACGTACGCCTTGGGTGTTGCGTCCCACAACGCTGACTTCGGTAACGCGTGTACGAACCAGCGTACCGGCATCGGTAATCAACATAATTTGATCCGCTTCTTCCACTTGGGTGGCCGCGACTACTTTACCGTTTCGTTCGCTCACTTTAATGGAGATGACGCCTTTGGTGTTACGGGATTTGGTCGGATATTCTTCAAGTTTTGTCCGTTTACCGTAACCGTTTTGGGTAGCGGTGAGAATTTCACCGTCATTTTTCGGCACCACTAAAGAAACCACTTTGTCGATATTCAGATCTAAACTTTCTTGTGAATTATCTTCGGAAACTTCTTCAATTTCAACCGCACTTTCCTCATCGGATAAGTCGTTGGTTAACGCCAGTTTGATCCCGCGAACACCGGTTGCCGTCCGTCCCATTGCGCGCACGGCGGATTCGGCAAAGCGTACTACGCGGCCTTGTGACGAGAACAACATGATTTCATTTGATCCGTCGGTGATGTCCACGCCGATCAATTCGTCTTCATCACGTAAGTTGACGGCGATAATACCGTTTGAACGAGGACGGCTGAATTCGGTTAAAGCCGTTTTCTTCACAATACCGCCCGCAGTCGCCATTAAGACGAATTTATCTTCGTCATAACTTGCTACCGGCAGAATTGCGGTAATACGCTCATTTTCTTCCAACGGAAGAATATTCACGATCGGACGTCCGCGAGCACCGCGGCTGGCTTCCGGTAATTGGTAAACTTTTAACCAATATAAACGCCCGCGGCTGGAGAAACAGAGAATCGTATCATGAGTATTGGCGACCAGTAATTTTTCAATAAAATCGTCTTCCTTCATTTTAGTTGCGGATTTACCTTTGCCGCCGCGACGTTGCGCTTCGTAATCGGTTAACGGTTGATATTTCACGTAACCTTCGTGCGAAAGCGTGACGACGACATCTTCCTGAGCGATTAAATCCTCAAGATTAATATCGCTTGAAGCAGTGGTAATTTCCGTACGACGGGCGTCATTGAAATTAGTTTTAACCAATTCCAATTCTTCGCGAATGACTTCGCGTAAGCGTTCGATACTGGTTAAAATGTGCAAATATTCGCCGATTTGTACTAAAATTTCTTGGTATTCGCTAACGATTTTCTCGTGTTCTAAGCCGGTTAAACGATGCAAACGTAGCTCTAAAATCGCACGGGCTTGTGTTTCCGAAAGATAGTATTGACCCTCACGTACACCGCATTCCGCCGGTAAATCATCAGGGCGGGAAACATCTACGCCGGCAGCTTCGAGCATCGGAGCGACATTGCCGAGTTCCCAAGCGCGAGCTAACAACCCCTCACGGGCTTCGTCCGCCGTTTTGGATGCACGGATTAAATTGATAACGGGATCGATATTCGCCAATGCAATGGCTAAACCCTCTAAAATATGTGCACGTTCGCGTGCTTTGCGCAATTCGTACACGGTACGACGCGTTACCACTTCACGACGGTGTTTGACAAAGGCTTCGATAATTTGTTTTAAGTTGAACAGTTTCGGTTGACCGTGATCCAACGCCACCATGTTAATGCCGAAAGTCACCTGCATTTGGGTCAGCGCGTAAAGGTGATTTAATACCACTTCGCCTACCGCATCGCGTTTGATATCGATTTCGAGGCGAATACCTTCTTTGTTGGACAAATCTAAAATACCTGAAATTCCTTCGATTTTTTTCTCGCGAATCAATTCTCCGATTTTTTCGACCAGTTTCGCTTTGTTTACTTGATAAGGGATTTCGGTTACGACGATTTGCTCACGGCCTTTGTCGTTTGTGACAATTTCCGCTTTGGCGCGAACATAAACTTTGCCGCGTCCGGTTTTGTAGGCTTCTTCAATGCCTCGGCGGCCGTTAATCAATGCCGCCGTCGGAAAATCCGGACCGGGAATAAACTGCATAAGTTCATCGATACTGATGTCTTCGTTGTCGATATATGCCAAACAACCGTCCATCACTTCGCCCAAATTATGCGGCGGAATGTTGGTTGCCATCCCCACGGCAATACCTGATGAACCGTTCACCAGGAGGGCGGGGATTTTGGTCGGTAAGACGTCCGGAATCATTTCTTTGCCATCGTAGTTGGGCGAGAAATCCACAGTTTCTTTATCTAAATCCGTCAACAATTCCTGAGTGATTTTCTGCATGCGGACTTCGGTATAACGCATTGCCGCCGGCGCATCACCGTCGATAGAACCAAAGTTACCTTGACCGTCCACCAGCATATAACGCAACGAGAACGGTTGCGCCATACGTACGATTGTGTCGTAAACGGCGCTGTCACCGTGCGGGTGATATTTACCGATCACGTCACCTACTACACGCGCCGATTTTACATAGGCTTTATTGTGTGTGTTGCCGCTTTGATCCATGGAGAACAGCACACGGCGGTGAACCGGCTTTAAACCGTCGCGCACATCAGGCAGCGCCCGTCCGACTATCACGGACATGGCGTAATCGAGATATGACGATTTCAGTTCGTCTTCGATACTAACGGGCGTGATATCTTGGCTTAATTCAGACATTGAAATTTCCTAATTCTGAGATGAAAAAATTGTTTGAATTATAGCACAAATAGGGTGCTTTTACCTAAAGAAAACTCGAAAAGTGCGGTCAAATTTCGTGAAGTTTTAGATAAAATCGAACAACCGGACGATGAGCAAGAAAAGGGGCGTTTTTTTATAAGATTTGATATTATCGAATCATAGAAAAGCCCGAAAATCTCCGGGCTTTTCAAATATAAAATCAGTTAAACATCGCAGAAATAGATTCTTCGTTACTGATTCGACGAATTGCTTCGGAGAGCATTCCGGAGAGGGTTAATATACGAACTTTGCCAAGTGCGTTGATTTCCGGGGAAAGCGGGATGGTATCGGTTACAACCACTTCGTCTAATGCCGGATTGGCGATATTTTGTGCTGCGGAACCGGAGAAGACGGCATGAGTCGCATAAGCAAATACACGTTTTGCTCCGCGTTCTTTTAAGGCTTCCGCCGCTTTTACCAATGTACCGCCGGTATCGATCATGTCATCGACTAAGATACAGTCGCGACCGGCTACGTCACCGATAATGTGCATCACTTGCGATACGTTTGCTTTAGGGCGGCGTTTATCGATAATCGCCATATCCGTATCGTTCAATAATTTGGCTACTGCGCGGGCGCGAACCACACCGCCGATGTCCGGTGATACCACAATAGGGTTTTCTAAATCGGTTTTTTTCAAAATATCGTGAATTAATACGGGAGAACCGAAAACGTTATCTACCGGTACATCAAAGAAACCTTGAATTTGTTCTGCGTGCAGGTCGCAGGTCAGAACACGGTCAACTCCTACGCTGGAAAGGAAGTCCGCCACCACTTTGGCGGTGATCGGGACGCGAGCCGAACGTACGCGGCGATCCTGACGGGCATAGCCGAAATAAGGAATCACGGCGGTGATACGGCCTGCCGATGCGCGACGTAACGCATCAACCATGACAATGAGTTCCATTAAGTTATCGTTGGTCGGTGCGCAAGTGGACTGAATGATAAATACGTCGCAACCACGTACGTTTTCATTGATCTGCACTTGGATTTCGCCATCGCTAAAACGACCTACGGTAGCGTCACCTAAAGAAAGATATAGGCGTTCGGAAATTCGTTTTGCTAGTTCTGGCGTCGCATTACCAGCGAAGAGTTTTATGTCGGGCATTTTTAAATTGAACCTCAAGGTTTACTGTAAATAAAAAATAGTAGATTGACTGATCACGAAATTTTATCTAACCACTGATGAAGCGGGGAACGATTACAGCCTTTCGCAACAAAACCGGAAACCGAAGCGGGTTTCATATCAAACACGGCTTGAGCGGATTTTTCGTTATCGAATTCCGCAAACACGCAAGCGCCGGTTCCCGTCAATCTTGACGGTGCATATTTTAGCAACCACGTAAGGGTTTCTTCAACCTCGGGATAACAATTTCGTACAACTTTTTCGCAATCGTTACCGTATTCTTCGGTTAATAGCCGTGTTAGCGGACGTTTCGGCGTATTTCGCGGTAAGTCCGGATGGGTGAAGACAAGCGCCGTGGAAATAGAGGTTTCGGGTTTGAGCACCACAAACCATTTTTCAGGCGGTTCGCAATCCGTTAATTTTTCGCCGACACCTTCCGCAAAAGCGGCGTTACCGTGAATAAAAATCGGCACGTCGGCACCTAATTTTACGCCTAAATCGGCAAGTTCTGAGAGAGAGAGGCGGGTTTTCCAGAGATAATTTAACGCTACCAATACGGTTGCCGCATTGGACGAACCGCCGCCGACACCGCCGCCCATAGGCAGAATTTTGTCCAGCCGTATATCGGCACCGAGGGTGCAACCGGTGTTTTGTTGTAATATGTGAGCCGCGCGGTAAATTAAATTATCTTCTTCTTTCACACCGGGTAATTGGGGGGTTAGATGAATTTCACCGTCGGCGCGCGCACTGATTTCCAGCCAATCGCCGTAATCTAAAAACTGAAAAAGTGTTTGCAGCTCGTGATAACCGTCCGCCCTTTTTCCGTTAATATATAAAAATAAGTTCAATTTGGCGGGGCTGGGGAAACGCAAAGATTTTCCTTGGCGGAAAGAGTCGGCGGAAAATTGGGAAAGTGCGGTTGAAAATCGATAATTTTTTTTCATGGTAACATCCAGTTTTCAACCCGGATCTTTAGGGTTTGGTTATTATTTTTCAGCAGAATATCTCGGGGTAATGCCGGCGTGCGATCCTGATGATAAACCAAATAATCCGCGGTCCAGACTACACCGTCTATCGGATAGCTGAAACCGGCTAAATAATGATTTTCTCCCACCTGATAATCGGCATGTTCGTCGGGTTGTCCTTTCAGCCAGGTCGCAAGCCGCTCCAACGGCACTTCCATACCGACAATTTCACGAATCAGCATTTTGGCATCCGCTTCCGAACGTTGGTTTCCTTTGTTATCGGAAATCGTCATACCTGAAGGATGACGCTGCATTTCCAGACTGGTGGTGCTGATGGTGGAATATAATTTTAAAGTGTAATTCTGCGGGTTTTGGTATTGCCACTCAAAACGGCTGGAAAAGCGTTCCTGAGAGCTGATATAACCGATTTGACCTTGCGCGGAATAAGCTTTTATCTGCTTGAGCAGACTTAAATGCTGCTGCCAAGAGCGGTCAGTTTTTGAAATGGTTTTGATGTCGGTCGGGCGGTGTTCGCTGATATCCAATGACGAACAGCCGGTGAAAATAAATGCCGATACTAAAACGACGAAAAGAGATTTTAAACGCATAATATGTCCGGTATTTTGTGGTGATCGACCCATACCGCCGGAATCGAAATAATTTTAGATATAAAAAAAGCACCGCAAGGTGCTGTCTCTATCTTTTTCTGTCAAATGATTTCAAATGGTGCCCGAGGCCAGACTTGAACTGGCACGCCCCGAAAGGCGAGGGATTTTAAATCCCTTGCGTCTACCGATTCCGCCACTCGGGCATCACGCATTTAAAATTCATTTAAATAATTGGAGCGGGAAACGAGGCTCGAACTCGCGACCCCAACCTTGGCAAGGTTGTGCTCTACCAACTGAGCTATTCCCGCTCGGTTTCAGCTTATAGCCTTCAACGGGAGTGCATTTTACTTATTTTACAGGGACTGTCAAACAGAAATTTCAAAAAAAATCATAACTGTTTAAAAACAATACAAAAGTAGGATAATTCCCCCTTTCAGCGGAAAATAATTGTATAATTCTTTATCCGAATAACCATTTGAAAAAATGAGGAAGATAAAAATGACGGAAAATTTGACCGCACTTCAACAGGCGTTGGATAGTACGGTGACGGATACTATCCGGTTGACTCAATACAGTCACGGTGCGGGTTGAGGCTGTAAAATTTCGCCTAAGGTATTAGGGACTATTTTACAAACGAAACTCGAACAATTTATCGATCCTCATCTGTTAGTCGGTAACGATACCGCCGATGATGCGGCGGTTTATGATATCGGAAACGGCGTAGGCATTATCAGTACCACGGATTTTTTCATGCCGATTGTGGATGATCCCTTCGATTTCGGCCGTATTGCGGCGACGAACGCAATCAGCGACATTTTTGCCATGGGCGGAAAACCGATTATGGCGATTGCTATCCTCGGTTTTCCGATTAAATTATTGCCGGCCGAAGTGGCGCAACGCATAGTGGACGGCGGGCGTTTTGCCTGTAAGCAAGCGGGCATTGCCTTAGCGGGCGGGCATTCCATTGACGCACCGGAACCGATTTTCGGATTGGCGGTCACCGGTATGATTAATACGGATAAAGTGAAGAAGAATGCTTCCGCCCAAGCGGGCTGCAAGCTTTATCTGACCAAACCGCTGGGTATCGGCGTGCTGACCACGGCGGAGAAAAAAGGCAAATTAAAAGCCGAACATCAAAACTTGGCAACCCAAGTGATGTGCCAGATGAATTTGGTCGGTTCGGCGTTTTCCGAAATCGACGGTGTGACCGCCATGACGGACGTCACCGGATTCGGTTTGCTCGGTCATTTGATTGAGTTGTGTGAAGGGTCGCAGTTAAATGCCGTAGTGTATATGGACAAAATTCATACGTTGGACGGTGTTCGGGATTACCTTGAAAAAGGCTGCGTGCCGGGCGGTACGATGCGTAATTTCGACAGCTACGGGAATAAGGTTTCCACTATGACGGAAATACAAAAAGCTATCTTGTGTGATCCGCAAACTTCCGGCGGACTATTGGTGGCGGTGCGTCCCGATAGTGCTGAGGCTTTGTTGAACGTTGCACGCCAAGCCGATGTGGAAATTTTTGAGGTGGGCGAATTATTATCGCCGCAGGAAGGTGAAATCGTCGTCACCGTGAAATAAACCCGCATTGCCTGGATAATCCGTTAAACCGCAGCCGAACGACTGCGGTTTTTCTTTTGCCGGAAAGTCGGTATAATGCCCGCAATTTTTTCAGCAGAAATTTTAACCGAGCCAGCGAATGAAATTTATTATTAAACTTTTTCCCGAAATCATGATTAAAAGCGACAGTGTTCGCAAACGTTTCATCAAAATTTTAACCGGCAATATCCGAAATATATTGGATAAACATGACGATTCCGTGGCGGTGGTGCGTCATTGGGATTTCATTGAAGTGCGGTCAAAACACGAAGAAAATCGACCGCACTTAATCGAGTTGTTGCAATGTATACCGGGCATTCACCATTTTCTGGAAGTCGAAGAACGTCCGTTTACGGATTTGCATAATATTTTTGAACAAACCTTGGAACGCATGCGTGACGAGCTTGTGGATAAAACATTCTGTGTACGGGCAAAACGTCGAGGTAAACACAGTTTCAGTTCGCTGGAAATCGAACGTTATGTGGGCGGGGGATTAAATCAGCATATTGAAACGGCAAAAGTGAAATTGAAAAATCCGGATGTTACCGTACGTATTGAAGTAGATAATGACAAATTGCTGTTTATTCAAGCCCGTCACGAAGGTATCGGCGGTTATCCTATCGGTACGCAGGAAGATGTGTTGTCGCTGATTTCCGGCGGCTTTGATTCGGGTGTTTCCAGCTATATGCTGATTCGTCGCGGTTCCCGCGTACATTACTGTTTCTTTAATTTAGGCGGTGCGGCGCATGAAATCGGTGTGAAGCAAATGGTGTATCATCTTTGGAACCGTTACGGCAGTTCCCACAAAGTCCGTTTTATAGCCATTAATTTTGAAGCGGTAGTAGGCGAGATTCTGGAAAAAATCGATAACGGCCAAATGGGCGTGGTGCTGAAACGGATGATGGTGCGGGCAGCCGGTAAAGTGGCGCAACGTTTTGCCATTGAAGCTATTGTCACCGGAGAGGCGCTCGGTCAGGTCTCCAGTCAAACCTTAACCAATTTGCGATTGATTGACGAAGCGGCGGGCACTTTAGTTTTACGTCCGCTGATTACGCATGATAAAGAACAGATTATCGCTATGGCGAAACAAATCGGTACCGAAGATATCGCTAAATCCATGCCGGAATTCTGTGGCGTCATATCTAAAAATCCGACGGTAAAAGCGGTGCGCGAACGTATTCTGGCGGAAGAAGAACATTTCGATTTCGATATTCTGGAAAGTGCGGTGCAAAATGCCGAATATTTGGATATTCGGCAAATCGCGGAAGAAACGGCAAAAGGAGTGGTGGAAATCGATGGCGTTTCGGTTTTGGGCGAAAATGACGTGATTTTGGATATTCGCAGTCCGGAAGAAACGGATGAAAACCCGCTGGCGTTAGAGAATCGCCAGGTTATCGAACTGCCGTTTTATAAGGTTTCGTCACAATTCGGCGAGCTGGATCAAAGCAAAAATTACGTTTTATATTGCGAACGCGGTGTGATGAGTAAACTGCAAGCGCTGTACCTGAAAGAAAACGGCTTTAATAATGTGCAGGTTTTTGTCAAAGCCAAATAATGGAAATTCCAATCCCCTGAATAATCAGGGGATTTTTTTATCATTATTTCACCGCCAATTCCATCATTTTAATGATTACGTTCACGGCGTCCGCCATGCCTTCAAGGCTGATGAGTTCGTGTTTGCTGTGAAAGTTGTAACCGCCGGTAAAAATATTCGGGCAGGCTAAACCTTTTTCCGCCAGCCATGCGCCGTCCGTACCGCCGCGAATCGGTTTGTGAACGGGAGTGATATGGCACGCTTTCATGGCTTTATCCGCTAGATCAATGGATTGCGGTACGGTTTTTACTACGTCATACATATTTTTGTAACTGTCGGTTATAGTCACTTCGGCTTTTTGACGTAATTTTTTTTGCTGATTGAATTGCTCCACCGTCTGCCGGATAAAGGTTTTTCGTTGTTCGAATTTATCCGGATCAAAATCACGGATGAGATAATGTAATTCGGCTTTTTCAATATCGCCCGTTAACCGTTGTAAATGGAAAAAACCTTCTTTACCCTCGGTTTTTTCCGGTACTTCGTCAGCAGGAAGTCTTTGCTGAAAATCGCAGGCTAACGCCAGTGCGTTAATCAGCTTACCTTTTGCCGAACCCGGATGAATACTGCGCCCGTAAATGGTAACTTTTGCCGTTGCGGCATTAAAGTTTTCATATTCCAATTCGCCCGCTTCGCCGCCGTCGATGGTGTATGCCCAATCGCAAGGAAAGGCTTCCCACGGGAAATAGTGCATACCCAAACCGATTTCTTCATCGGGAGTGAAAGCAATACGAATATTACAGTGTGGCAGATTGCGTTTTTTTATCTCGGTAAGTGCGGTCAGAATTTCTGCAATTCCTGCTTTGTTATCCGCACCGAGCAACGTCGTGCCGTCGGCAACAATAAGGGTTTTACCGATTAGCTGGTGTAAAAAGGGATAATAAGCCGGACTGATAAATTCATCACCGATACCTAAGGCAATATCACCGCCGCGATAGTTTTCGATGACTTCGGCCCGAACGTTTTTACCGCTGCATTCGGGAGACGTATCGAGATGGGAAATTAAACCTATGGTCGGAGCGTTATTGACGTTAGCCGGAAAAAGTGCGGTCAAAATTCCGTGTTTTGTTAACGTAATTTCTTCCAGTCCGAGTTGTTGTAACTCCTGAGTTAAATGTTTGGCCAGTTTAACTTGTCCTTGTGTGCTGGGCGACGATTTGGCACCCACTTTTGATTGGGTATCAAAGGTGATATAGGTTAGAAATCGTTCCAGAAGTTGTTCGGTAAACGACATAGTATAAAATCTCCATAAAATATGCCTTACTGTATCAATTTTAGTCCGAGATTTTCTTGATATACGACAAAGATTTACCGTTATTTCAAGGGAATATGTTTTTTTATCGGAAAAATTATAAATTTTTTATACGAAATTTTACTGAAAACGGATTAATTTCTTTTCATCATGAAAGGTTAGCTATATCATATAGCATTTAATTTCTCAGGTGTCTGCAAATCGAAATTGCAGGCAGAATTTCATTTAGTTTGTTATGGAGAAAAACAAAGCTAGTGGAACAGACAAATCAAACTAAACCTATCGTCGAGCTGCGTTCTTTAAGAAAAGCTTATGGCGATAACACAATTATCAATAATTTTAATTTAACCATTAATAATGGTGAGTTTATTACCATTCTTGGTCCGTCGGGTTGCGGTAAAACCACGGTTTTACGTTTAATTGCGGGATTTGAGGAAGCGAATGGCGGACAGATTATTTTGGACGGCGAAGACGTGACGAATATCCCGGCCGAACAACGTCATGTGAATACGGTATTCCAAAGTTATGCGTTGTTTCCGCATATGACGATTTTTGATAATGTGGCATTTGGTTTACGTATGCAGAAAGTGCCTGAGAGCGAAATTAAAACACGCGTGCTCGAAGCGTTACGCATGGTGCAATTGGAAGATATGGCTAACCGTAAGCCGACTCAGCTTTCGGGCGGGCAACAACAACGTATTGCCATTGCGCGTGCGGTGGTGAACAAACCGAAAGTTTTGTTGCTGGACGAATCCTTATCCGCATTAGATTATAAATTACGTAAGAAAATGCAGAACGAATTGAAATCTTTGCAGCGGCAATTAGGCATTACCTTTATTTTTGTGACACATGATCAGGAAGAAGCGCTGACTATGTCGGATCGTATCATCGTGTTACGCAAAGGGAATATCGAGCAGGACGGCTCTCCGCGCGAGATTTATGAAGAACCGCGTAACTTATTTGTGGCTAAGTTTATCGGTGAAATCAATATCTTTGACGCAACCGTGATTGACCGCGTTGATGAGCAGCGTGTTAGGGCGAATGTGGAAGGACATATCTGTGATATTTATGCCTCTCAGCCGGTGCAACCGAAACAAAAACTGAAAGTATTGCTTCGTCCGGAAGACGTATTGCTTGAAGAATTAGATGAGAACGAGAAATCCAGTGCGATTATCGGCCATATTCGCGAACGTAATTATAAGGGAATGACACTGGAATCTACGGTAGAACTTGAGCATAACGGTAAACTGGTTCTGGTCAGCGAATTCTTTAACGAGGACGACCCGAATATCGATCACTCATTAGATCAGAAAGTGGCGGTCACTTGGATTGAAAAATGGGAAGTGGTATTGAATGATGAAAATGACGACCAATAAATTTCAGAAAATTACGGTTGGTATCATCTTCGCTTGGCTGATTTTCTTCGTCTTTGCGCCGAATTTTTTGGTGTTTATCGTCAGCTTCTTAAGCAAAGATGCCAGCAATTTTTACGCGTTACCGTTCACGTTTGAAAACTATACCCGCTTGTTCGAACCGTTGTACGGAACTGTGGTGTGGAATTCACTGTACATGTCGGCGATTGCGACCGTACTTTGTTTGGTAATCGGTTATCCTTTTGCATTTATCATGACTAAAATCAATGCAAAATATCGTCCGTTTTTAATGTTTTTGCTGGTATTACCGTTCTGGACAAACTCATTAATCCGTATTTACGGGATGAAAGTGTTTTTAGGTGTAAAGGGAATTTTGAACGAAGCGTTACTTTCAATCGGGTTGATTAACGAACCGATTCGTATTTTAAATACGGAAGTGGCGGTGATTATCGGGTTAGTATATTTGTTATTACCGTTTATGATTTTACCATTGTATTCCGCCATCGAAAAACTGGATTTGCGTTTGTTGGAAGCGGCGAAAGATTTAGGTGCAAATGCATTTCAACGTTTTGTGAAAATCATTATTCCGTTGACGATGCCGGGTATCGTTGCGGGGTGTCTGTTGGTGTTATTACCGGCGATGGGCATGTTCTATGTGGCGGATTTACTGGGCGGAGCAAAAGTACTGTTGGTGGGTAACGTAATTAAGAGCGAATTTCTGGTCTCCCGCAACTGGCCGTTCGGCGCCGCAATCAGTATCGGTCTGACCATTCTGATGGCATTGTTGATTTTCGTTTATTATAAAGCGAATAAATTACTGAATAAGAAAGTGGAGTTAGAATAATGAATCGTATGCTGCGTAATTTCTTTATGTTTGTGGTGTACGCTTATTTGTACATTCCAATTTTTATTTTGGTAGGTAATTCTTTTAACGGCGATCGTTACGGGTTAAGCTGGAAAGGCTTCAGCTGGAACTGGTATGAACGGTTGTTTAGTAACGATACCCTGATTCAAGCGGCGATTCATTCTGTAGTCATCGCTTTTGTGGGTGCCACATTAGCTACCGTTATCGGCAGCTTAACGGCGATTGCCCTTTACCGTTATAAATTCCGCGGTAAGCAGGCGGTAAGCGGTATGTTGTTCGTGGTAATGATGTCGCCGGATATTGTCATGGCGGTATCCTTACTGGCATTGTTTATGATTGTCGGTATTTCATTAGGCTTTTGGTCATTATTATTGGCGCATGTCACGTTTTGTTTGCCTTATGTCGTTGTCAGCGTCTTTTCGCGTCTGAAAGGTTTTGACATTCGCATGCTTGAAGCCGCACGCGATTTAGGTGCGAGTGAAGTTACGATTCTGCGTAAAATCATTTTGCCGCTGGCGTTACCCGCAATCGTATCCGGTTGGCTGTTAAGTTTTACCCTTTCGCTGGACGACGTAGTGGTGTCGTCTTTTGTGAGCGGTGCAAGCTATGAAATTTTACCGTTGAAGATTTATTCATTGGTAAAAACCGGGGTAACGCCCGAAGTTAACGCATTGGCAACTATTATGATCGTATTGTCATTGCTCTTGGTCATGCTAGGCCAATTAATCGGACGTAAAGACAAAGGGTAAAAAAACTTCGCCTGGACAAACCGCACTTTTATCCATACAATAGCGCCCGACCGGTAAGCTAGAAACTAGCCTAAAGTCAGGCGTTTTTTTATGTCTTTCTATCGGAAAGGCGGATACTCTTAACATCATCATTGGAGAAAATCTGAATGAAAAAATTAGCGGGTCTTTTCGCGGCTAGCTTAGTAGCGGTTGCGGTGACAGGTTGTAATGATAAAGACAGTAACGCTGACGGCGCAAACAACGCGCAGGCTTCAGGCGATAATGTCGTCAATCTTTACACCTGGACCGAATATGTACCGGACGGTTTATTGGACGAATTCACTAAAGAAACGGGCATTAAAGTAAACGTTTCCAGTCTGGAATCCAACGAAACCATGTATGCTAAAGTAAAATTGCAGACAAAAGGTGACGACGGCTATGACGTAATTGCACCTTCTAATTACTTTGTATCTAAAATGGCGCGTGAAGGCATGTTAACAGAATTGGATCACAGCAAATTACCGGTGATTGCCGAGCTTGATCCGGATTGGTTGAATAAATCTTATGATGAAGGTAATAAATACAGCCTGCCGCAGTTATTAGGCGCACCGGGTATCGCATTTAACGTGAATACTTACAAAGGCTCGGATTTTACTTCTTGGGGCGATTTGTGGAAGCCCGAATATGCCGGTAAAGTTCAATTATTAGATGATGCCCGTGAAGTATTCAACATTGCATTAGTAAAATTAGGGTTTAATCCGAATACTACGAATCCGGATGAAATCAAGGCGGCTTACGAAGAATTATTAAAATTACGTCCGAACGTGCTTTCGTTTAATTCCGATAATCCGGCCAATTCTTTCATCGCAGGAGAGGTGGAGTTAGGTCAATTATGGAACGGTTCGGTGCGTATCGCGAAAAAAGACGCACCGAATACCATCGACATGGTATTCCCGAAAGAAGGGCCGGTGTTGTGGGTTGATACATTAGCTATTCCGGCAAATGCCAAACATCCGGATGCGGCGCATAAATTAATCAACTATTTATTAAGTGAAAAAGTGGCAGAGAAATTAACCCTTGAAATCGGTTATCCGACTTCTAACTTAAAAGCCAAAGCCAAATTACCGGCTGAAATTACTCAGGATCCGGCAATTTATCCGGCTGCGGAGGTATTGCAAAACGCCCATTGGCAAGATGACGTAGGGGAAGCGGTAGAACTTTACGAAAAATATTATCAAGAGCTGAAAGCGGCAAGATAATAGGCAACAGTTGTTCGTTTAACTAAAAAGTGCGGTAAATTCGACCGCACTTTTCGGTATTCGGAATATTGAGTGATATTCAATACTTAAAAGGCTCCAATCGGAGCCTTTTTACATTGAAATGCCAAAGATTACAGCAGAAAATTACTGATAAAAATAACGGCAATAATCACCGGTACTACGAATTTCACGTAGTTAAACCAAACGGTGGTAAAGGTTGAATCCGGTGTAGGCGATAATTCTTTTTTGGCCTGATCTTTTAACACAAATCCAACAAATACGGCACAGCCGAGAGCGGTTAATAAAAACAGAATATTTCCGCTGATGTAATCAAAGGCATTAAAAATACTCATGCCGAACGGACGCACGTCTTTCAGCAGATTGTCACTCAATACGGACGGAATATTACCTATCAGAAAAATACCGCCTAATGTCAGAATAATGGCTTTACCGCGTCGCATACGCAGCTTTTCCTGTAATGCCGTAATCATCACTTCGTAAATGGTTATGGAAGTGGTGAGCGCAGCGATCAGCAATAAACTGAAAAAAACGATCGCAAAGAATGTACCCGCCCATAAATGGGAAAAAACAATAGGCAGGCTTTGGAACACTAAAGTCGGTCCCGAATCCGGCGCAATGCCGAAACTAAACAGCGACGGGAAAATCATAAATCCCGCCAACACGGCGATAATGGTGTTGGTGAAACCTGTGATCACAGCCGTTTGGATCAGGTTTTCTTGTTTGCTGAGATAACTGGATAGCGTAATGATGACGCCGAATCCCAGACTTAACGCAAAGAAAACCTGTCCTAATACTTTTATAAACAATTGTGGCGTGATTTTACCGAAATCGGGTTTCAAATAGTAAATAATCCCTTCCATCGCACCGGGCAGGGTAACGTTGCGGATAACCATACCGATTAAAAATACGAACAATAACGGCATAAGGAATTTTACCGAACGCTCAATACCGCCGATAATGCCTTTTGCCAGAATAATGTAGTTAACGGCGACAAAAATAAAGGTATAAACGGCAATTTGTAACGGACTATTACCAATACTCATATCATAGAAATTTTTTGCCGTATCTTTGGTGATCGGAACGGAAATATCCAGCGAACCGTTGATCAGACTGACGACATAGTTCATCACCCAGCCGCCGAGCACCATGTAGTACGCCATAATACCGAATGCGCCCAACAGTCCCGTGTAACCCAGAATTTTCCACCATTTGGAAATATGCTTATCATGAAGTTTGTCGCCAAAAGCATCAATGGAATTTACCCGCAAACGACGACCGATGACATTTTCCACCAGAATCATTGGAATACCGATAACAATCATCGCGATGCAGAAAAGCAGTACGTAGGCTCCGCCGCCGTTTTCCCCGACTAAATATGGAAACCGCCAGGTAGCGCCGAAGCCGACCGTCGCGCCCGCCACCGTCATTATATAGGTGAGTTTGCTTGACCAGGTTTGACGTTCTTGTTTTTGAGTCATGAATTTTATTTCCGTTAAGTTTAAAAAAAGCGCATTATTTTAACCGTACTTACACGATTTAGCAAAATAATGCCGGGAATCAGACATCGGTTTTACCTTTGTATTCGCACAAATCTTCAATAATACAGGAACCGCAACGCGGTTTGCGTGCAATGCAAGTATAACGCCCGTGTAAAATCAGCCAGTGATGGACGTCCACTTTGAACTCCGCCGGTACCACCTTATTCAGTTTTTCCTCGACTTTTACCACATCTTTACCCGGCGCGAAACCGGTACGGTTGGCTACCCGGAAAATGTGGGTATCCACCGCGATGGTGGGATATCCGAACGCGGTATTGAGTACCACGTTAGCCGTTTTACGCCCTACGCCCGCCAGGCTTTCCAATGCGGTGCGATTTTCCGGAATTTTACCGTTAAATTTTTCGATTAGATCGCGGCAGGTTTTGATGATGTTTTCCGCTTTGCTGTTATAAAGCCCGATGGTTTTGATGTATTCTTTCAAACTGTCGACCCCTAAAGCCAGAATGGCTTGCGGCGTATTTGCCACGGCAAACAGTTTTTTCGTGGCTTTGTTTACGCTTTTGTCGGTGGCTTGTGCCGATAAAATAACCGCGATCAATAGCTCAAAAGGCGAATTATAGACCAGTTCGGTGGTCGGCTCAGGCATTTCCTCCCGCAATCGGGTAAGAATTTCAATTCGTTTTTGCTGATTCATGCTCTATATTTATCCCAAATATTTTTTGCCGCTAGAATAATCCCCAACCCGATAAACGCCCCGGGGGGTAAAATGGCCAGTAACAGGTTGCTGTCATGATGAAAAAACTCAATACGGAACATTTTTGCCCAGTCGCCGAGCAATAAATGTAAACCGTCAAATAAGGTACCGTTACCTAAGATTTCCCGCAATGCACCTAATAAAAACAGACTGAGCGTCATACCCAATCCCATTGCAAAACCGTCGAAAGCGGAATGCAACACGCCGTTTTGGGAAGCGAAAGCTTCCGCACGACCAATCACAATACAGTTGGTGACAATCAGCGGAATAAAAATTCCGAGAGATTGATACAGGCTGTAGGTATAAGCGTTCATTAAAAGTTGTACCGCTGTCACCGTGGTGGCAATGATCAATACGTAAACAGGAATACGGATTTCATGGGGAATCTGTCTGCGCAGCAGTGACACCACGGTGTTTGTACAAGTCAGCACCAGTAATGTCGCTAATCCCAACCCCAGCGCATTCGTGGCGGAATTCGATACCGCCAGCAACGGACAAAGTCCGAGTAATTGGACGATGGCGGGATTGTTACGCCATAACCCCTGAGCGAATAACTCACGCCAAAAATTTTGGTTAGTCTGTTCTGTCATATAAAAAACTCACGTAATTTTGACCGCACTTTTAAATGCGGATTATTTATTTGATGTTTCCTTTGATTGCCGGTTTAATGCTTCCAGCGCCGAGCGTTTTACCTGGTTGACCACAGCCCGCGGCGTAATAGTTGCGCCGGCGAATTGATCAAATTTTCCGCCGTCTTTTTTTACCGCCCAATCCCGCAGGTTTTGCTGATCGATTTTTTTACGGGTGAAACTCAAAATCCAATCGGAAATCCGCGTTTCGATTTTATCGCCGAGCCCCGGCGTTTCATTATGTTCCAATACGCGAACGCCGAGAATCTCGCCTTCCGGCGTCATGCCTATCAGCAAACGGATTTTGCCTGAATACCCGTCCGGCGCCGTCGCTTCTATAGCGTAGGCCCGCACTTGACTGCCGGAAAGTGCGGTACAAATTTTGTCAATTTCGCGAGAATCCGGGGTCTCGCAGTTTGTCGTTACATCGTTATCGTAATAACCGTGGGGAATTACCTGTGCCAGCGAAGCCTGTTGTTGTTTGGCGATTTCGGCATTGATTTTATCTTTGGTGAGAAAATAAACGCCTGTGGAAATTGCCGTACAGATCAGAGCGACCAGACCTAAAACCACTCCGTATTTGAGCGAAATTTTTCCGGTGTTCATATTAATTTCTCCCATTCAAGCCGTAACCCGCCACTCGCGGACGGGTGTATTGATCGATTAACGGCACGCAAATGTTGGCAAGCAGAACCGCAAACGCCACGCCGTCCGGATAGTTGCCGAACTGACGGATTAAACATATCAACAAACCGATTAATATACCGAACACCCATTTGCCTTTCGGCGTCACCGGTGCGGTAACGGGATCGGTCGCAATAAAAAATGCACCGAACATCATGGCACCGCTGAACAGTTGAGCGAAAAAGCCGACTGCCTGTGCATTGCCGAAAAGATCAAATAGTCCGCAAAAAATACCGAGGGATAATAATATTGCAACCGGCGTTTGCCAGTGAATAGCTTTTTTCCAAATTAAAAATAATCCGCCGATGAAAAAGGCTAAATTGACTTGCAACCAACCCAAACCCGCCTCTAAACCAGGCAGAAAAATCGGTTGGTTCAGTAAATCCGTTGCCGATCCTCCGCTTTTCAGCCAGGTTTTGGCACTGTCTAAAGGCGTTGCGGAGCTGAGGCCGTCGATGGAAGATACCAGTTGTGACAGGCTGAATCCGTCACCGGTAACACCGGAAAAAATCAGACCGAGGCTGTCGCCAAAAGTCGGCGGTTCATGTAACAGGGAAATCGGCGGCATCCAGCCCGTCATTTGTACGGGAAATGAAATCAGCAACACGACATAACCTACCATGGCGGGATTGAATAAATTTTGTCCTAACCCGCCGTATACATGTTTACCCAAGATCACGGCGCAAAATGTACCGATCAGAATTACCCAATAAGGTGCGTAAGGCGGAATTGCCATAGCAAGAATCAGTGCGGTTAGTATTACGCTGAAATCGCTTATATAAAATAACGACGGTTTTTTACGTAATTTGGTGACCGCAAATTCCAGTATTAATGCCAAGGCAACGGCTAAACAAATTTGAATTAATACGCCGAAACCGAAATAGTAAACTTGTACCGCCAATGCCGGCAACATGCCGAAAATCACCCACAACATAATGCGTGCTGTGAGTTTGCCTGAATGAATATGAGGAGAACTGGTCAGTTTAAACATTTATTTTTACTCATCATTTAATACGGGTTAAGCTGTTGTCTATCGAGCCTTAACCGTTTGATCTTATTTTTTCTCACTTTCCGCCAGCATCGCCGCTTTTTTCGCTTTGGCACGGGCAATCGCCGCAGCCACGGCGGCTTTTTTCGGATCAGGTGCGGTCGGATTTTGCGCTGTTTTTTCCGTCGCGGTTTCGCCGGTTGTCGCTTGTGCGGCTTTTTTCGCTTTGGCACGGGCAATCGCCGCAGCCACAGCGGCTTTTTTCGGATCAGGTGCGGTCGGATTTTGCGCTGTTTTTTCCGTCACATTTTCCGTCACGGTTTCGCCGGTTGTCGTTTGCGCGGCTTTTTTCGCTTTGGCACGGGCAATCGCCACGGCCACGGCGGCTTTTTTCGGATCGGGTGCGGTCTGATTTTGCGCTGTTTTTGGTGTGGAATGCGTATTATCCGCCGAAATCGTGGCACTGTCGCTGTTGCTTGCCGAGCTAACCGGTGAATTGCCGTTTGTCTGTTGACGGGCTAAACGGCGGGCTCTGCGCAATGCCGTTATTTCACTGTTGTCCGGCACGCTTTGGCCTTTTTCCGTGCGAATAGTTTTAATGTGCGGTGCGCCTTGGGCGGAACCGCCTGTTTCCGGTGCTTCGCCGGCTTTTTTCGCTTTTAAGCGGGCGAGTGCGGCCTGTACGGGATCTTCGCCCTTATTGGCCGCCAATTCTTCGCGACGGGCGGCGGCGGCACGCTGACTGCGCGCTTTGCGAGCCTGTTCTTCCCGTTCCAGTCGCGCCTGACGGGCTTCGAAACGGATTTTGGCTTCTTCCGATTTTCTGGCTTTTGCCTCAATATCCCAAATTTTGGCTTTTTCCTGGCGGAAGTATTGAATAAGCGGGATATGGCTCGGGCAAACGTAAGCGCACAGACCGCATTCGATACAGTCCATGAGCTGATATTGATTGGATTTTTCGTGATCTTCGGCCCGGGCATACCAGTACATTTGCTGCGGCATCAGATGTACCGGACAAGCGTCGGAACAGGCGGAACAACGAATACAGGCTTGTTCGGTCGCTTGCGGATCATATTCGAAATGATCCGGCGCCAATAAACAGTTTGCCGTTTTGGTTATCGGTGCGCGTAAATCCGGTACGATCAGTCCCATCATCGGGCCGCCGACAAACACCGGGAAACGGTTATCGGGTTGATAACCGACATGTTTCAGAATGAAATCGATAGGCGTTCCTAAACGTACCCATTGATTACCTTTGTGCGGGATTTTGTCACCGGTAAGGGTGACGACCCGCTCAATCAAGGGCTCGTCGTTGATGACGGCGCGTTTAACGGCAAAGGCGGTTCCCACATTTTGCATTAATACGCCAATGCTGGACGAACGTTGACCGTGTGGCACTTCCATGCCGGTGAGCACGTAAATCAGCTGTTTGGCGGCTCCGGATGGGTATTTGGTCGGAATGACACGAATATCCATATCGTTTGCCCCTTGTAATGAGGTGCGCAGCGCGTTGACCGCTTCCGGTTTGTTATCTTCAATGGCTATTACCACTTTTTCCGGACGCAGAATGTAACGCAAAATACGTACGCCTTCAATAATTTCGGCGGCATAATCGCGCATGAGACGATCGTCGCAGGTGATATAGGGTTCGCATTCGGCGCCGTTAATGATCAGTAATTTGACTTTGCCTAACGCCGCATCGACTTTCGCTCCGGTTGGGAACACGGCGCCTCCCAAACCGGCAACGCCGGCACGATAAATTTTTTCGATAAGTCGCTCGGGTGTATGGGTAAAGTAATCTTCCGTCGGATTTTGCGGACGCCATTGGTCTTTGCCGTCGGCATGAATATGTACGGCAAGTTCGCTTAATCCGGACGGGTGTGCGGCGATATGGGGTTCGATTGCGACGACGGTACCGGATGTAGGCGCGTGCACCGGTAACACCCGCAAACCGTCACCTAAAGTGAGCGGTTGTCCTTTGAGTACGTAATCGCCTTCTTTTACCAGCAAATTACCGGCATTGCCTGCATGTTGCTTAACAGGTACATAATAATCTTCTGCTAAAAGTGCGGTAGAAATCGGTGTTGAATTGGACTGAGATTTCATTTCCGGCGGGTGAATGCCGCCGTCAAAATCCCAAAGTTTACCGGAATTATAGCGGGTTAATACATCAGTCATTTGGTTTTCCCTCCGCTGCATTTTTTACCGGGATGATATTGGGTGCCGATTTCCAGTCCCAATTTTCAATTTTAGGTTCGACTTTTTCCATCGTAATGCAATCTGTCGGGCAGGGGGCAACGCAAAGTTCGCAACCGGTGCAAAGCTCCGGAATCACGGTGTGCAGAGTTTTATTAGTTCCGATAATAGCGTCTACCGGGCAGGCTTGTACGCATTTCGTACAACCTATGCACATGTCTTCGTGGATAAATGCGACTTTAATTTCGGGTTCGGAAACACCGTCCATTGTCGGTACGTCTACGCCGAGAATCTCCGCAATTTTTACCACCGTCGGCTGACCGCCGGGAATACATTTAGTGATTTCATCGCCGTTGACAATGGCTTCGGCATAAGGTTTGCAACCGGGATAACCGCATTGTCCGCATTGACTTTGCGGGAGTACGGCGTCAATTTTTTCCGCCAACGGATCCGCCTCTACTTTGAGTTTTACGGAAGCAAGCCCCAAGATGACTCCGAAAATTAAGGCGAGAGCGGCGACAGCAAGCAGTATATACATCATCATTTATGCTCTCACTAAACCGGCAAAACCCATAAAGGCAAGCGACATTAAACCTGCGGTAATCAATGCGATGGAGGCGCCGCGGAACGGCACGGGCACATCGGCCGCAGCCAAGCGTTCCCGCAAAGCGGCGAATAAAATAAGTACAAAGGCGAAACCTAATGATGCGCCAAAACCATAAACTACGGATTGAGTAAGGTTATGAGTAAGATTTACGTTAAGCAGCGCTACGCCCAATACCGCGCAGTTTGTGGTGATAAGCGGCAGGAAAATGCCCAGTAAGCGATACAGTGTCGGACTGGTCTTGTTAATCGCCATTTCGGTGAATTGCACCACGACTGCAATTACCAAAATAAACACTAGCGTGCGTAAAAATTCCGCTTTTAACGGAATAAGCAAATAAGTATTGACCAAATAAGAACAGAGTGACGCTACGGTTAACACGAACATGGTCGCCAACCCCATGCCCACTGCGGTTTCGACTTTCTTCGACACCCCCATGAACGGGCAAAGACCTAAGAATTTTACCAGCACAAAATTGTTGATTAATGCGGTTGATACGATGAGTAGAATATATTCCATAGCTACATGTAAATTCGCGTTTTGCGAGAGAAAAGTAGAAATTAAACCGGTATTATCCTAGTTTTACCTGTTCAGAACAATAAAAAATTTGAGGTAATTTGTGTTGCGGAATATAGCGGACGGCGAGTCGGCAGGATTAGCGTTCGGGCAGCGGTCGGGGTAAATTTATACGATGAATAGGCGGCGGTAACGGTTCGGGCGGACCTAAAAAGTGCGGTTGTTTTTGGCGGAATAATTCCCACAGCATCAGCACGCGGGCAAAACTTTCCCGCACACGGGTATAGGATATGCTGTAAGGTGAACGGGCGACGAAACAGAGGGCGTCGATATGGTGGTATTTAGCGATGAATAACGCCCGTTCGCAATGAAAACGCTGGGTGATGATCGTCATAGGTTCGGCACGAAACACTTCTTTAGCACGGATAATGCTGTCGAGCGTGCGGAATCCAGCATAATCGGAAAATAAAAATTGGTCGGCAATGCCGAGTTTGCGTAAATCCCGTGTCATGGTACGCGGTTCGTTATATTGCAGAGTACGGTTATCGCCGCTCAGTAACAGATAATCGATTTTTCCCTGTTTGAATAAGGTATCGGCAGCTTGGATTCGATTAGCGTAAAATACGTTGGGCGTGCCTTTGGCCACGTATTTCGCCGTACCGAGTAATAATCCGTAAGGTCGGTAGGGCAAGCGGGACGGATCGGTATAAATGGCGTCTTTAACATAATAGGCGATCATTTGATCGACGGCGGTGAGTAATACGATAAATAGCGTAGCACCGATAGCCAGTATCCCGATAAGTCGTTGCAGCGAAAACGCCGTAAAAATCGACCGCACTTGATGAGCAAGCGAGATCAGGGGGCGGGAAATCAAACTCGGCATTAGGTAATTTTCTCCTTCTCAGGTGAGTAACCTTAAAGAAAAGTGCGGTCAAATTCAAGGGTAAATTTTAAACGGTGATTCCGGTTGTTATTTTTAGCCGTTTAGACGTCTAAAATTTCTTGACAAAAAATAACCTCGGCGGTAGCTTATACGCATCTTTTACCTTTTATTCTGTTTTTCGCTTTTGGATTTATCATGGCAGTACAAAAAGTGACGCTTTTCAACGATTGCCCGCTCAGCTTGATGTTCGGCGGGGAGCTAGACCACATTGAAGTGGCATATCAAACTTATGGAACGTTGAATGCGGACAAAAGCAATGCCGTTTTATTATGCCATGCTTTAACCGGCGATGCCGAACCTTATTTCCCCGACAACAGTCAAAACGGTTGGTGGCAACAGTTTATGGGGGAGGGACTGGCACTTGATACGGAAAAATATTTTTTTATCTGTTCCAACGTGCTGGGCGGTTGTAAAGGCAGCACGGGGCCGTCCTCCGTTAACCCGAAAACGGGTAAACCTTTCGGCAGTAGTTTTCCCAACATCATTGTGCAGGATATTGTGCGTGTTCAAAAAGCATTGATTGATCATCTCGGTATTCCGCATCTTCATGCGGTGATCGGCGGCTCTTTCGGCGGTATGCAGGCTACGCAGTGGGCGATTTATTATCCCGATTTTATGAATAACGTTATCAATCTGTGTTCTTCTTTAACGCTGAGTGCGGAGGCTATCGGTTTTAATCACGTCATGCGTCAGGCAATTATTAACGATCCTCATTTTCATCGCGGTGATTATTATGAAGGGGAACCGCCGGAAAAGGGACTTTCAATCGCCCGGATGTTGGGCATGTTAACCTACCGTACGGATATTCAGTTGGCGAAAGCTTTCGGGCGGGCGACAAAAGCGGAAGGCATGTATTGGGGCGATTATTTTCAAGTGGAAAGTTACTTGACTTATCAGGGAAAAAAATTTCTGGGGCGGTTTGACGCCAATACCTATTTGCATTTACTGCGTGCGCTGGATCTGTATGATCCGAGTATCGGATTTGAAAATATGCATGCTGCGCTTTCCCGTATCAAAGCGCGTTATACCCTGGTATCCGTCACTAATGATCAACTGTTCAAACTGGTGGATTTACGCAAAAGTAAAACGTTACTGGAGCAGGCGGGAGTGAATCTGTTGTATTATGAGTTTCCTTCCGATTACGGACATGATGCGTTTTTGGTGGACTATGACAGTTTCGACGGTAAGATTCGCGCAGGGCTGGAATAAAATAATCAAAAAATTGACCGCACTTTTTCATTGCTGCGGTCAATCTTTTTATACGAACGGTTATGGTTGAGACGGCGAAATAACAGTCAGTTGATGATGCGTAAAATTGCGTTTTAATTCAGCCACCGTTTTTCCGTCGGGCAGAATCCGTTCCAAGGCGATTTCAGCCAGCGGAACCACGACAAATTCGCGATTTTGCATATCGTAATGGGGAATCGTCAGTCGTTCGCTTTGTATTTTTACGTTATCGTATAGCAAAATATCCAAATCCAAGGTACGTTCGCCCCAACGGCGTAGACGTACCCGTCCCTGTTGGTTTTCGATACGCTGTAATTTGTCCAATAATGTCAGCGGCGACAACTCGGTTTGAATTTTTAATACCGCATTGACATAATCCGGCTGATCCTGCGGTCCCATGGGTTTACTGCCGTAGTAACTGCTGGTTTTTACAATAACGGTTTCCGGTAAAGAAGCGATGGCCTTGACCGCCGCATCCAACTGCTTCACCGGCTGATTCAGATTGCTGCCTAAAGCAATAAAAGCGGTAGCCATTATGCCGCCGCCTTCGGTTTACGCCGTTTACGCGGGCGATAATAACGTTTTTTCTTCGGTGCTTTTTTATTCTGTTCTTTTACCAAATGATGACGCTGTTCTTCATTACTGAATTGATATTCGTGCCACCAGATCGCCAATTCAATGGCTTCTCCGCCTTCGATTTCGGCCCGCATAGCCAACAGATCATAAGCCGCCCGGAATTTAGGGTGATTCATCGTAGTGGCGGGGAATCTGCCGGCCCGTTTCATTAATTGCAGCTGTAGGAACCAGATATCTCGGATCACGCTGGTGTGACGACGGGGAATCGCCAAAGCGGAACAACATTGTTCCAACATTTCATTAGTTGCGAGCGCATAGGCGTCATGGTTATTCAAACCGCCTTCATTTTTCAGCATTTCCACTTTTTCACGTAACGGATACCAAAAAAAGGCAGCGAATAAAAATGCCGGATTAATTCGTAGTTTATCCGCAATACGTTCATCGGTCGAAGTCAATGCTTTTTCGATCATACGTTCGGCAAAGCTATCGTTTTTTTCGGTGAAATAAGGCATTAATGCGGGGAAAAGTTGGTCAAATAATCCGTATTCGCACATTAAACGATAAGTTTTGAGACCGGCTCCGGCCTGCAATAATTTCAGACTTTCGTCGAATAATCGAGCCGGCGGAATATTTTTCAATAACGGTGCCAGTTTACGAATCGGTTCTTCGCTCGGTTTATCCAGAAACATATCCAGTTTCGCCATAAAACGAATGGAACGCAGCATCCGCACCGGATCTTCTTGATAACGGGTAGCCGGATCGCCGATTAAACGGAGTTTGCCGGCTTTGAGATCTTCAATGCCGTGGTAATAATCGTGAATAGTATTGTCTTTCGGATTGTAATACAGCGCATTAACGGTAAAATCACGGCGTTCGGCATCCTGTTCCAGGGTGCCGTATACATTATCCCGCAGCAGCATGCCGTCCTCGTTACGGCGTGCCTGATTTTCATTTTTGCTTTCCGCATGGTGAGCGCGGAAAGTCGCCACTTCGATAACGTCGCGACCGAACATCACATGCGCCAAACGGAAACGGCGTCCCACTAAACGGCATTGACGTTGAAAAACCGTTTGAATTTGCTCCGGACGGGCGTTTGTCGCTACATCGAAATCTTTCGGTTTTTTACCTAACAATAAATCCCGCAAACAGCCGCCGACTATATAGGCTTCGTAACCGTTACGATTGAGCTTTTCCACTACCGTGAGCGCGTTTTTGCTAATCATGCGCGGAGTAATACCCGCCACGCTGGCTTTAATGATATGTTTATTGTAGTGAGAGGCTTGTTTTTCGGATTTGAAATTTTTTTTAGATGAACGGGCGCGTTGAGCCGATTGAGAAATAAAGTGCGGTTCGTTTCGTTCGTGTTTTTTCGATTTTTCCTGTCTTGAATGCTTGCTGAACAGGTTTTTGAGGTAAGTTAAAATAATTTACTACTCCAATAAAAAGAGTGGGCATAATGCGCCCACCGTATCATTAGAAAATTAATAACCCATTTGTTTTTCGCGAACTTCCGCAAGGGTTTTACAATCAATACAGAGGTCCGCGGTCGGGCGCGCTTCCAAACGGCGGATACCGATTTCTTCACCGCAGGAATCGCAATAACCGAAATCTTCAGAGTCTAATTTTTTTAATGTGCTTTCGATTTTTTTCATGAGTTTACGTTCACGATCGCGTGTACGTAATTCCAGACTGAATTCTTCTTCCTGTGTTGCACGATCGGCAGGATCCGGAAAGTTTGCCGCTTCATCTTGCATGTGAGCCACAGTACGGCTTGCTTCTCCTACAATCTGATCGTGCCAGGCTTGCAGAATTTTGCGGAAGTGAAGAATTTGTTTTTCGTTCATGTATTCTTCACCGACTTTTTCTTGGTATGGTTCAACGCCAGCCAATGCCAAAAGACTTAAAGATGCCGAGTTTGTAGTTGCCATGTTTTTCTCCAAAACAGTAAATAAAATCCTGTACCAAAAACCCATGGTTTTTGAAAGGCGTATAAATAGCAGAAGTCGGATAAATAATCAAATAAAATCGTTATAAACTGCAAATTTTTACATTGAATTGACAAATTTGTGAACGAGATTCCAATTCTGCTTTAATCAAGTTTAATCCGCAGCATTTTTCCGTCATATTGCGTCAATCAGGCAAAATTCAAGAGAGTTGTACGGTGGAAAAATTCGTATTGGGCTGTATCGCCGGGGTTTTGAGCATTTTGTTTTTACCCGGATCAAGATTATTATCTTTAGATTCCTTATTTGGCGTTTTGTTCATTTTTATCGTTCTCAATGCTTATTTTTATTCTCGGCGTAAACCACGTGCGTTTTCCATTGCATTGCTCGGCTTAGGGGGTTGTGTCGGCGTAGCGATTTCCCATACGCAGGCTTTGCATTTGTTTGAACAGGCTCAGGCGGTTTCCGTGCGAAATATTACGGCGGAATTTCGTATTCAAAAAGTACAGCATTCCGGCGATTACCAAACCGCAATCGTAAGAAATACGGCGAACCGCCAACTGAATTATGTGACTTGGAATAATCCTCTTCCAGTGAAAGCCGGTGAAATCTGGCGGCTCGAAATGCGTCAACGTCCGTTGTCTTCCCGTTTGAATCAAGGCGGGAGCGATCGACAGGCGTGGTATTTTTCTCAGGGGATTACGGCTACGGGAACGGTGAAAAGTGCGGTCAAAATTCGTGATGATTTTTCATGGCGGGAAACTCGGTTTCATCAGGCATTCGAACGGACGGCTGCGTTATCGCAACAGGGATTGCTATTGGCGTTGGGGTTTGGCGAACGCGCTTGGTTGTCGCCCGAAATCCGGAAAGTTTATCAGCGAACCAATACGGCACATTTAATCGCGATTTCCGGGTTGCACATCGGATTAGCGATGATGTTGGGAACGGTTCTGGGACGGGTGTTGCAGTTTTTTCTGCCGACTATACGGATTTCGCCGCTGTTCCCGCTGTTTACAGGTGTAAGTTTGGCATGGATTTATGTAAATCTGGCGGGGTTTGCCGTCTCCACTTCCCGTGCATTACTGGCTTTATTGCTGGTAACGGGACTGCGTATGACACGGGGCTACTGTTCGGCTTGGCAGCTTTTTATTTACGGCGTCGCCCTTTTATTGCTGAGTAATCCGTTGATGGTTTTATCCGTCGGTTTTTGGTTGTCGGCGGGAGCGGTGTTTTGTCTGATTTTGTGGTATCGGATTTTCCCGCTGAGAGCCGTCCGTTGGCGCAATCGCCCGATTCCGGTCAAAGTGCGGTGGATTTTTGCATTGCTACATTTACAGTTCGGTTTGTTATGGCTGTTTACACCCGTTCAGGTTGCTTTATTCAACGGTTTTTCCTGGGCGGGACTGGCTGCGAACCTGATTGCCGTCCCGTTTTTCAGCTTTTTATTAGTACCGCTGGTGTTGTTTGCCGTGCTGACGGACGGTGCGGGAGCGACCTGGCAAATTGCCGATCAACTCGCTCAATGGATTGCTCGCCTGATTATGCGGTTTGACGGTTATTGGCTGACGGTCAGCGAAAAAACAGGTTGGATTTTGACCGCACTTTTAACGCTATGCCTGTTGATGTTTATTCGTCGGCTTTATCGTGAACTTGCGCAACCGGCTCCGTCGTTGCCGTCGCATACCCCTTCCTTAGGCGGATTCTCTTTATTTTCCGAAAATAAACCGGCGGAGCTGTCGGGAATCGTTATCGGTTGCCTGTTATTGCTTTCGTTGTGCGGCGGTCGTTTGGCATATTTATGGTTACAAGAACCGGATTGGCGGGTGGAAACGTTGGATGTGGGACAAGGGCTGGCAACCTTGATTGTGAAAAATCAACGCGCCGTTTTGTATGATACCGGTGTGGCTTGGGAAGGCGGCTCCATGGCGGAAATTGAGATCCTGCCTTATTTGCAACGGCAAGGGATTGTGCCGGAGCAGTTGATTTTAAGTCACGACGATAAAGATCATGCGGGTGGCGCACGGGTGATTTTACGGACTTATCCCGACATTGAACTGATTACGCCGTCACACAAAAACTACGGTAAAACCGACCGCACTTTTTGTGTTAAGGGACTGAACTGGCATTGGCAAGGTTTGACATTTGAGGCGTTATCACCGGCGGAAATCGTACCGCGTGCGGAAAACGGCGATTCTTGTATTATACGGGTTTCCGACGGTATTCACCGCGTTTTGTTGACGGGTGATGCGGATGTGGCGGCAGAAAATAGGATTATTGATCGGTTAGGGAAAATCAATGTGCTGCAGGTGGGGCATCACGGCAGTAAAACCTCTACGGGCAGTCGTTTGGTGCGGCAAATCCGACCGGATATCGCATTGATTTCAAGCGGACGTTGGAATCCTTGGCATTTCCCGCATCCGTCGGTGACGGAACGTTTGATTCGTGTGCAAAGTGCGGTGAAAAATACGGCGGTTTCGGGACAGATTTCCGTTCGTTTCCATGGCGGGAAGATGGCGCTGGAAACCGTGAGAACCGATTTTTCGCCCTGGTATCGTGGATTTATTGGCGAAAGTACGAAATAACGGGTACAATGCGTTCAAATTTTTACGGGCGATTGGATTTATGACACAAGAAAAAGATATTTCGACTTTTAAAACCTTTAAGCGTTTATGGCCGACAATTCAACCTTACAGCTGGGTGCTGGTGGGCGGCGGTGTCATGTTAATACTGAATGCGTTGATTGACTCGGGGTTGATTTACCTGCTCAAACCGTTGTTGGACGAAGGATTCGGCGCGGCGGATCACGATTTCCTGAAATTAATGGCGCTGGTTGTGGTGGTGTTTATCTTCTTCCGCGGCATTACCAATTATTTTTCCGCTTACGCCATTTCTTGGGTGGCGGGCAATGTGGTGATGAATATCCGTCGTCGTTTGTTCCGTCATATGATGTTTATGCCGGTGAGCTATTTTGATCAAAATCCTGCCGGACGTTTATTATCCCGCGTCACTTATGATACGGAAATGGTCGCCAATTCGTCATCCGGCGCTTTAGTGACAATCGTGCGTGAAGGCGTCTATTTGGTTTCACTGTTTGTAGTGATGATTTATACCAGTTGGAAGCTTTCCGTGGTGTTGTTCGTGCTGGCTCCTATTATCGGCGGACTGATTGGCGTGGTATCGAAACGTTTCCGGGAGTTAAGCCGTAATATTCAAGGCGCGATGGGAGAGTTAACCACGACCACCGAGCAAATGATCAAGGGGCATAAGGTAATTTTGTCTTACGGCGGACAACAAGTGGAAGAAAAACGTTTTAATGATGTCAGCGACGACATGCGCCGTAAAGGCTTAAAAATTGTGGCGGCGGACGGTATTGCCGACGGTGTGGTGCAATTAATCGCGTCGTTAGCCTTATCCGCCGTATTATATGCGGCGACCATTAAAAGTCTGGCGATTGATAATTTGAGTGCCGGTTCTTTCACCGTGGTGTTTTCCTCTATGATGGCGATGATGCGCCCGTTGAAATCTTTAACCAATGTAAATTCCCAGTTTCAGCGAGGAATGGCGGCTTGTCAGACTTTATTCGATTTTCTGGATTTAGATGTAGAAAAAGATCGGGGAACTAAAGAAGTTACACGCGCTAAGGGCGAGGTGACGTTTAAAGACGTCTTCTTTGCTTATGACGGTAAAGAAGAGTTAGCGTTGAAAAATATCAGCTTTAATATCGAACCGGGTAAAACCGTGGCGTTGGTGGGAAGATCCGGTTCGGGTAAATCCACCATTGCCAGTTTATTGACCCGTTTCTATGATGTTATGGACGGCGAAATTCTGCTGGACGGTGTGAATATTCAGGATTATAAACTTTCTAATTTACGCGAGCAGTGTTCTATCGTGTCGCAACAGGTACATTTATTTAACGACACTATTGCCAACAATATTGCTTATGCGGCGAATGATCGTTACAGTATCGACGAAATTATCGCTGCGGCGAAAGCGGCGCATGCAATGGAATTTATCGAGAAACTGGATAACGGATTGGATACGGCGATTGGTGAAAACGGTGCCAGTTTGTCCGGCGGTCAGCGTCAGCGTCTCGCTATTGCCCGTGCTTTATTGCGTAACTCGCCGGTACTGATTCTGGATGAAGCCACTTCGGCGTTAGATACGGAATCGGAACGCGCGATTCAGTCGGCATTGGAAGAGTTGCAAAAAGATCGTACCGTGTTGGTGATCGCCCATCGGTTATCCACCATTGAAAAATCCGATGAAATCATCGTGATTGAAAACGGCGAAATTAAAGAACGCGGTACCCATGCGGATTTATTGGCGCAGGACGGTGCCTACAAACAATTGCATTCTATGCAGTTTTCCCATTAAATAAAGCGGGTGTTCGCCCGCTGTTTTCTCATTAAAAACAACATTCATATGGGCATAAATAAGCCCGTATTACGGAGGCAATAATGAATTTCTGGTATTCCCGTTCCAAAATCGCCTATCTGTTGTTGCCTTTCTCTCTTCTGTTTTGGCTAATCAGCACTATCCGCCGTTTTTTATTTCAATCAGGCATCCTCTCCGCTTATAAAGCTCCCGTTCCCGTTATTGTCGTAGGAAATTTATCGGTAGGCGGTAACGGCAAAACCCCGGTGGTGATATGGTTGGTACAACAGCTACAGATGCGCGGCTTAAACTGCGGTGTGATTTCCCGCGGTTACGGCAGTCAGTCCGAGGTCTATCCTTTATTGGTGAATGCTGAAACTGATCCTGTTCGGGGTGGGGACGAACCTGTTCTGATCGCCAAACGCGCCGGCGTACCTGTGTGCATTTCACCGAATCGTCAGCAAGCGATAGAATTATTATTAAGCAGTTATCCTTGTGATGTTATCGTCAGCGATGACGGATTACAGCATTATAAACTACAACGCGATATCGAAATCGTGGTGATGGATGCCGTCAGAGGGTTAGGTAACGGATGGGTTTTGCCGGCGGGACCGTTGCGGGAATTACCGAGTCGTTTAGCGGATGCGGATTTCATTATCGGTAATGGCGGCGAGAATGTTTATACGGATACGGCAATGCGGTTGGTTCCTCATTATGCGATCAATTTAGTGACAAATGAAAAACGTGAATTAAACGCTTTTGAACAAGCGATAGCGATTGCCGGAATCGGCAATCCTGACCGCTTCTTTAAAATGTTACAGGATGAAGGTATTCGGCTGGTAAGCTCACAGGCATTTCAGGATCACCAAAAATTCAGCGCCGATTTATTTGCGCGATTTGCACCGAACGTGCCTTTGCTGATGACCGAAAAAGACGCGGTAAAGTGCGGTCGGTTTGCGCAACAAAATTGGTGGTATGTACCGGTGGACGCTGAAATTACAGGGGAAAAATCCGCCGCACTTTTAGATAAAATCGAACAAATGACACAGCAAGGAAAATAATATGACGACATTTACGGTAATTATTCCCGCGCGTTTTGCGTCAAGCCGCTTGCCGGGTAAACCGCTGGCGGATATCGCCGGTAAACCCATGATCCGACACGTGTGGGAAAAAGCCCGTCGGTCGGGGGCAAGCCGTGTGGTCGTGGCGACGGATAACGAGCAGGTCAAAAATGCGGTATTACAATTCGGCGGCGAAGTGTGTATGACGTCGGAAAAACACAATTCCGGCACGGAGCGTCTGGCGGAAGTGGTAGAAAAATTAGATATCGCAGACGATGAAATTATCGTGAATATCCAAGGTGACGAGCCCTTGATTCCGCCTGTCATTGTACAACAGGTGGCGGCGAACCTGGCAAAGTATCGGGTGAATATGGCAAGTTTGGCGGTGAAAATAGAGGATGTCCAAGAACTTTTCAATCCTAATGCCGTCAAAGTGCTGACGGATCAGGCGGGATACGTTCTGTATTTTTCGCGGGCGGCGATTCCGTGGAACCGTGACGAATTTGCGGATATTGCGGCAAATACGAAAAATCTTGATGACTTACGGTTGGGTGATCATTATTTACGCCATATCGGCATTTATGCCTATCGTGCGGGATTTATCAAACGATATGTGCAATGGCAGCCGACGGCATTGGAAAAAATCGAAAGTCTGGAGCAGCTGCGTGTGTTGTGGTATGGTGAACGCATTCATGTCGAACTTGCCGAAGAAGTACCGGCTGTAGGCGTGGATACACCGGAAGATTTAGAAAAAGTGCGGTCGATTTTGACGGCGTTTTAAACAACAAAAATTCAATCACATTAAAGGAAAAATAAAATGTTAGACAAAATCATCGGTTCGGTATTAAGCAATGTATTGGGCGGTTCCGCTAACAGCACAAGCCGCGGTTCCGTCATTACCGACGTGCTGGGTTCGTTATTGAAAAACCAGGGCGGTATGGAAGGCGTTTTCAATCAGTTACAAAAAGGCGGTTTGGAAGATTTACTGAATTCATGGATTGGTACCGGACAGAACAAACCGATGAATGCCAATCAGGTGAACGATGTATTCGGCGACGAAACTATTTCTAACGTAGCGCAACAAGCGGGAGTGGAAAAAACGCAGGCGCAGGATATTTTATCTCAAGCGTTGCCGCAGATTATCGATATGCTAACACCGAACGGACGTGAAGGCGGCGTGCGACCGGAAGTGATCGGTCAGCGTGCTCAACAGGCTCAGCAACAAGGCGGTTTAGGTTTGGATGATTTGTTAGGCGGGTTATTGGGCGGTCAACAAGCGCAGGCGCAACAGGGCGGTTTGGACGACTTTTTAGGGCAAATTTTAAACCGGCAACCGACCCGTACCAGCCAGACTTCCGCACCGAGCAGTAATAACGAATTGGCGCGGGATATCGGTTCCGTATTAAACAGCTTCTTTAAATAAGATTGTTTGTTATGCGATAAAAAGGCGACGATTTTGTCGTCTTTTTATTTGCCGATTTCCGCTAAAATTATGCTAAAATCGACCGCACTTTTATTCGTCAGTTTTAAATCGTATGTTTGATTCCAAAGCGTTTCTGAAAAACGTGCCTCATGATCCCGGTGTTTACCGCATGTTCGATAAAACCGATACGGTAATCTATGTGGGGAAAGCGAAAGATTTGAAAAAACGCCTGTCCAGTTATTTTCGTCCGAATTTAAGCAGCAAAAAAACGGAAGCGTTGGTGGCGTCCATTACCCGCATCGAAACTACCATCACCACATCGGAAACGGAAGCGTTATTACTCGAACACAACTACATCAAAACGTTTCAACCGCGTTATAACGTGCTGTTACGCGACGACAAGTCTTACCCTTATATTTTGCTGACGAAAGAACGTCATCCGCGGATTGCCGCTTATCGCGGGGCCAAGAAAATTCAGGGTGAATATTTCGGGCCTTATCCGCACGCAGGCGCGGTGCGGGAAACGCTGTCGTTGCTGCAAAAACTTTTTCCTATTCGGCAATGTGAAAATTCGGTTTATAAAAACCGTTCGCGTCCTTGTTTACAGTATCAAATCGGGCGTTGTTGCGCACCTTGTGTGGCGGGTTATGTGACAGATGAAGAATATCAGGCACAGGTGGAATATGCCCGTTTGTTTTTGCAGGGTAAGGATCAACAGGTATTGGATCATCTGATCGCAAAAATGGAAACCGCCAGTCGAGCACTGGATTTCGAAAATGCCGCCCGTTTTCGCGATCAGATTCAGGCGGTTCGCGCGGTGATTGAAAAACAATTCGTGTCTAATGATCGTCTGGACGATATGGATATTATTTCCATCGCTTACCGACACGGTGTTGCCTGCGTGCAGGTGTTATTTATCCGCCAGGGTAAAGTGTTGGGCAATCGCAGTTATTTTCCTAAAGTACCGGCAAATACGGATTTATCCGAATTAACGGCAACTTTTGTGGGACAGTTCTATTTGCAGGCGCATCAAGGACGTACGGTGCCGAACAGCATTGTGGTGGATCACAAACTGGAAGCGAAGGAAGAAATCGAACAACTACTTTCCGAACAGGCGGGACGCAAAGTTAGTATTCAGGATAACGCCAAAGGCAGTAAGAGCAAATATTTGTCGCTGGCGCAAATGAATGCGAAAGCGGCACTGACCTTGAAGCTCAAGGAAAGCACGCTGATCAGCGAACGTTATCGAGCATTGCGGGAATTGCTTGATATGGACAAAATAAACCGCATGGAATGTTTTGATATCAGTCACACTATGGGCGAACAGACCATCGCTTCCTGCGTAGTGTTTAACGATGCGGGTCCGTTCAAATCCGAATACCGTCGATTCAATATCGAAGGCATTACCGGCGGCGATGATTACGCGGCGATGGAACAGGCGTTGAAGAAGCGTTACGATCGGGACTTAACGCCGGAAAAAATTCCCGATATTATCTTTATTGACGGCGGTAAAGGTCAGCTGAACCGCGCGTTGAAAGCGTTCGGCGAACTGAACGTAAAATGGGATAAAAACCGACCGCACTTGATCGGCATTGCGAAAGGCGTAGATCGCCGGGCCGGGCAGGAAACTTTGATTTTAAGCAAAACGGGGCGGGAAGTAAATTTAGATCCGGATAATCTGGCGTTGCATTTGATTCAGCATATTCGCGACGAAAGCCATAATCATGCCATTTCCGGACACCGTAAAAAACGTCAGAAAGCTTTCACGCAAAGCGGTTTGGAAACCATTGAAGGCGTCGGACCGAAACGTCGTCAGGCGCTGTTAAAATATCTTGGCGGTATGCAGGGGGTGAAAAATGCGACGCTGGAGGAAATCGCCTCCGTACCCGGCATTTCAAGAGCGTTAGCCGAGATTATTTTCGAAACCTTGAAACATTAGGAACGGGTGATGAAAGGTAATCGGAGCCTGAAAACCGCAGAAAAACGTGCGCCCAAACGTGAAGTAAGGCGAGCAAAAGTAAGCTACTGTTGTTTTTTAAACCTATACGCGCCGTATAGAGTTCTTTAATTTCGGCTGCTTTGCCGCCCACAATAAAGCCTCGGCGGGGTTCAGGTTAATTAACCTGGTACAGTTTGAGGCAGAATATAAAACTTAAGGATGATTTTATGTCGGAATTTGTTATTGAAAGCCACCCGTTTCCGCCTCTTTTGCCGTCACAGGCAACGGTCATGATGATGGGAACCTTTCCGCCGCCGGCGGATAAACGCAGTATGGCGTTTCATTATCCGAATTTCCAAAACGATATGTGGCGCATTTACGGTACGATTTTCTTTGAGGATAAAGATTATTTCGTGGTAAAAAATGAAAAACGGTTTGATGCCGACAAAATCAAGGCTTTTCTTACGGAACGGGGAATCGCTTCTTGTCCTACCGTGCTGAAAGCCATTCGTGAACGGCGCAATGCGTCGGATAAATTTCTGGACGTTGTAGAACCGGTTCCGCTGGCGGATGTTTTACGTCAAGTTCCGCAATGCAAATGGATTTTCACCACCGGCGGCAAAGCGACGGAAGTGTTGTGCAGTCTGTCGCCGCAGAAACTGAAAGAACCGAAAACCAACGAAGTGATTGACTTTCTCTTTGCGGGAAGGGAGTTGAAACTTTACCGCGCACCGTCCACTTCAAGAGCTTATCCGTTGAGTTTTGACAAAAAAGTGGCATCGTATCGTACCTTTTTTCAACTAGCCGGCATTTTATAGGAGTCACCATGTTAGACAGCACTTTATTAGGTTTAACGCATGCACAGCAGCAACAGGCCGTAGAAGAAATTCAAAAACTGATGTCGAAAGGCATTCCCGCCGGTCAGGCCATTAAGCTTGTGGCGGAAGAATTGCGTAAACAACATGAGGAAAAGGGAAAAGGGGTTGATGAATTTTAAACATGATAATTATTTCAGGGACTGCTTATCTTTCAAAAAAGTCAGTTAGATTTTTCTCAGAATTTATATTCTCTTTTATCAATACCGTATTTTCGCATACGTAAATAAAGTTTTTTACGCGGAATGTCCAAATAATTTGCTACCTCATTAATTCTGCCTTGGAAGAAAATTAAGGCATCTTCAATCACTTGTTTTTCATATCGACCGATTTGCTCATTGAGCGGATTCATGTCGTCTGTTTTTAACTTAACGGTGGGCGGCGTGGTTGCGTGCGGTTTAGATAGAAGTCCAATAGCATAAAGCTCGGCAACACTGATGAGTTCCGTTACGTTGCCTATCCATTGCTGATGACAGAGATGTTGCAGGAGCTTCTTCGGGGGTTCTAATACCGATTTATGTAGTTGTATACAACTTTTATGCACATAATGCAGGAAAATATCGACAATATCTGCCGGGTGCTTGTGTAGCGGTAATAATTCGATTTGAGTATGAATAAACAGTGAATAGAGCTCAGCACTTAAATGATATTGCTGAATAAGAGTCACTAGAGGGAAATCGCTAATAGCAATAAAGCGAATATTGTTCGCTTCACTATGCAATGCAGCGGTCAGCTGATTCTGTTCAGTACCAGAAAGCCAATGTAAATGTTTGATGATCAAGGTACTATTTTTGCTCTGTTCGATTAAATTAATTATCGGATGTTGGCTATGTTCCGTACATTCATAGAATACCAAAGAATGAGGATTACGTTGGCTTAGGTGGTGTAGATTGACAGCGGATAAAAAACGACCTGTGCCGTTTTCACCCCACAAAAAGACAGGTAAATGGCTATCCGCCAATGCTTGTAATTGTAAGCGGTGAGTGTTTATCCAATCGCTGTGTCCGATAAATTGTTGATTGAGCTTTTCTCGCTGCCATTGACGTTGATCAATATATTGACGGCGTTTGTTAAGGCTGTTTTCTACTTGTTGTAATAAATTCTCAGGTGACACTGGTTTTTCTAAAAAATCAGTCGCACCCTTTTTTACTGCATTTACCGCCATAGGCACATCACCGTGACCTGTAATCATAATAACGGGAATTAATGCATCCGATTGCATAATTTCATCTAAAACCGTCAAACCTGAAATTCGGGGCAGCATAACATCACAGAGAACAACGCCCTTCCAATCCGTCGGTATTTGTTGGACGATGGTTTGAGGATTAGCGATCGCCAACACCCGATAGCCTTCTTGTTCTAATAAATCTTGATATGCGGTTAAAATATCCGGGTCGTCATCAATTAATAAGACATTGTATTTTTCATCAAACATGGTGTGCTACCTTAAAAATCAATATAACTAATGCGTTTCGTTGCAAAGTTGAGGCAATCCGCAACTCTCCACCGCATTGTTGCATAATGGAACGACTAATAGATAAGCCTAGTCCTAAATTCAGCGATTTGCTGGAAGAAAACGGCTGCAGTAATTTATCGCTCAATGGCCAACCTCTGCCATTGTCGATTATCCATAAACAAATTTCTTGTGAATTCTGCCACTGAATTTCAACTTTGATCTGCGGCGGATCTTGTTCAATCGCCTCTAACGCATTCAGGAAAATATTGACGAACACTTGCTCGATAAGTACGTTCTCTCCCCAAATATGCGGTAGGTTTTGAGGTAAATCCAGTCGTACTTTTCGGTGTTTATGTTTACTTTCTAATAATTCCCAGGCATTTGCAAAACTTTCGTTTAAATTGACCGCTTGTAACTTTCCGTTTCCTTGTTTGGAAAATTGACGCAAGCGTTTAATAATCACTGCTGTTTTTTCGGTCAAGCGGTTGATTTTGTCCAAATAATCGTAAGTCGCTTCATAATTTTGTTTTTGCAACGCCCGTTTAGCACTGAAAATATAGGCATTCATCGCATTTAACGGTTGGGTAATTTCGTGACTGATAGAAGTCAGCGTTTTACCGACCACCGCGAGTTTCGCAGCTTGCGTTAATTCCTGTTGGAGTTGCATCAGTTCATCTTGCACTTTGATTCGGTATTCAATTTCATCCATCAATACTTGGTTTCGTTTACTTAATTCCAATTGTTTATGTTGCATTTCAAATAAGAATAAACGGAGTAAACGTGCAATTTTTCCTAATTCATCATTGCCGTATACTGCAATTTTTACATTTTCTTCTCCTTGGGTTAACTGAGCGACTGCTTGATTAAGGCGATCGAAGCGTTTTAACATACGTAGACGGATGTAAAAATAATTGACGGCAATGACTAATAAAAAAGCGAATAACATTACCGCTAAGATAATAATACCGTTAAACCGAGTGCTTTTGGCAACGATATTATGTAATAAATCCAGCTGGTTTTTGCTGTTTCCCACCTGCTCGCGAACTGTTTGTCGAAAGTGTTGGAATAATTGGTTACTTTGTTGGATCAATTGTTGTTTTTCTTGCTGTAATGTCTTGTGGCGACTGAATAATTCGGGCAACTGCATTTTATTTAGTCCGAGTGCGAGCAGTTCATTTAAAATTTGTTTGATGGTTTCTCCGGCCGCGTGGAGTTGCAGCGGTTCAAAACGTTGTTGGATTAATAAACTCAAATAATCAAGTTGGTTACGGAAGAGCTCTTCTTGGTGATTATCCGGATCGCTGATTTGCTTACTTAATTCGTGAATCAATAGTTCTTCATATTGCATAAAATCATTGACCAAAACCAGTTGTTGCTGCAATTGGTGAAGTTGGATTAACTGGCGTTCATTTGAGGATTGATGCGTAATATTTTTTGCGAGAGTGGATTGTTGCCAAGCAATTTCTTGCAAAAGTGCGGTAAATTCTTGCTTAAAATCGTTATTTAGCCAGTTGATTTTAGCTAAACTATGACTGAACGATTCGTTTAAAGTTAGTTGTGCCGAAATCGTTGTCGAAAGCCGCTCCAATAAATTTTCCTGTTGAGTTAAAATCAGTAGTAAATTTTTATTTAAATTTTCTTTTAATACGGTAAGCAAAGTGCGAAGTGCTGCCAAATGCTTCCGGGTATGTTGATAAAACTCGACTTTTTCCGTTGTCGTTTTGGAATTCGAAAATTGTATAAACGCATTGTGTAATAAATTAGCCTGTTCTTCTGCTTGAAAGGCGGATTGGACTTGGGGAAAATTCTCACTTAACGCAATATTGATTTCGGCACGTTGCTGTTGCCAGGTGAGTAGCCCCAACCCACCTACAAATAAGCAAAGTAACGCACTAAGCCAAAAAGAAAGCTGTAACCCACGGCTGATATTTAAGCTGTTAATCCATTTTCTCATTGTAATTTTTCCAAGGCACTAATAAATGCTAATTGTTGTGAGATAAAAAATGCCTGCCAATCCAGTAATCGTTGTTTTTGATTAAATGTTGTCAAATATTGCTCATCTTCGGCTTGTTCGGCTGAAACTGGGAGTTGATTAAGAATGTCGCGTAGTTCAGGCAGTATCTTGCCCAATGCGGTTTCTTTTTGCCTTAACAGTTGCCAGTTTTCCTGTAATTGATTTAAACGATAAGTAATTTGTTGTTCAAACAGTAATTTAACTAAATGATCCCGTTTTAACATAAGTTGATAATCGATTTGCGGTTGTTTGAACAGTTTTTGCTGAATGTCATAATTTGCAGATTCGGGCGATAATGGCGTAATAGGGATTTTGCCCATTTTGCTGTGATTTAATGCTGTTTGTCCTTGTTGACTGAGTAAAAAACGGATAAAAGCCATTGCCTGCGAATGATTAGAGCTTGTTTTGTTTAACGCAATAAAAGTCGGAGAAAGGGTGAAATGTTCAAAATAGCGAAAAATAAGGGGAGATTGAGAATCTCTTTTAGCAGTAAATAAGTTTGCATAGTTGTCAATAGTAATGCCCACTCCACCAAGCCCTGCCTGGACTTTATCTACCACTCCGAAACTACGGGAGGAAATTGTACCGACATTCGCCATAATTTGATTCAATAATGCCCAGCCTTGGTCCCAGCCGAATTGTTGCAAAATAGTTTCCAGCATAATATGGTTGGTATCGGAACGGGTCGGGCTGCTGATAATGACTAATCCTTGTAATTCGCTCCGAGTTAAATCCTGCCAAGAACGAGGTATCTGAATAGACTGCTTATCCAACACTTCGGTATTGAGCAGCATACCGTAGCCGGATAAAGAAAAAGCAAGCACTTTATTTTGTAGCATAGGCGGAACAAATTGCTGGTGGAATGTTAATTCCGGCGGCAATTCCGCCAAGCCGTCTTTTTGTTGCAGATTGTCAAACAGCATTGGTGACGAACTTAAAATCAGATCCACTTCTTTTGCCCGTTCAGTGGAAAAAAGTTGTTGAATGGAATCGCTGGTACGGTTTAAGGTTGTCACAGCAGCGGAATTCGGCTGCTTATGCCATTCATCAATTAAATGCTGTACTCCTTCTCTGGCGAGTGTAGTCGCAATCACCAGTTCCGAACTGTGGGCGGTCGAAATGCACAAGGTAAGAATCAATAAAAAACAGGTTAGATTTTGTCGTATTTTTTGCCGGCTAAACATAGATTTTCCCTTCAATGATTTTCACTAATCTTACTGAAATTCCAAAGGAAATATAATGGATATTCTGTGATCTTGTTCACAAAATAAAAATTTTTCTTTATGGGAAAAATTTTTATTTTTGTGTCATTTTTTACACAAATTTTCGTAAAACAGACCGCACTTTTTTTAATCGGTCAAAATGGGTTAATTTTGACACGATTTGAGATACGAAATGTGTCATTTCTGACTGACTTTTTAAACCGGTAAGAATCTTTTTTTTCATGGACTTTTGCATTATGGTGATGAGGATTTCATTGCTTTGAATGAAAATAAACAGTATCGATCGTTCTATTTCCGAATAAATGAGGGCTTAATTATGAACAAGAAAATTTCTTCACTTATTATGGCGTTAGGTTTGGGGGTAACCGTTGCCGGTTTTGCCTCGGCAAATGAAAAATTAATCGTTTATACCTCAATGAAAGAATCTCTTATCGGGGCATTAAAAACTAAATTTACCGAAAAACATCCTGAAGTGGAAATGGATTACCAATCTGCCGGCGCAGGTAAATTAATGGCAAAAATTGCTGCAGAGAAAGAATCGGGTCAGATTATGGCTGATATTATCTGGACCAGTGAGGTTCCCGACTTCTTTAGAATGAAAGAGACGGGTATGTTAGAACCTTATGTATCTAAAGAAGTGGATAATATTGTGAATCCGATTCCGGATTTTGACGGTTCTTTCACGCCTATCCGCTTAGGCACATTAGGCATTGCCTATAATACCCGATTTGTGAAAAATCCTCCGAGCGAATGGCAATGGTCGGATATTTTAGCTAAAGAATATAAAGGAGCATTCGGTATTGCCAATCCGGCGTTATCCGGCACTTCTTATATGAGTGTGGCATTATTGAAATCAACTTTCGGTTGGGAATTCTTTGAAAAAATTAAAGAAAATAAGGGTAAAGTGGGTAAAGGTTCCGGACAAGTGGTGGATGATACGGCTTCCGGTGATTTGTTGGCATCACTCGCGGTGGATTACATTACCAACGACAAGATCAAAAAAGGGGCGCAGCTAAAACTGGTTTATCCGAAAGAAATGTTGGTGATCCCAAGTCCGGCGGCAATTTTTAAAGGTACGAAAAACCTCAGTGCCGCCCAAAAATTTGTTGATTTCCTGCTTTCTGAGGACGCACAAAAAATTGTTTCGAACGAGGGGACTTTACCGGTAAGAAAAGGTGTTGCGGTGATGGACGGAATGCCGACAGTGGAAGATGCGATTCAGCGCGCAATTCCGATTGATTACAATGCAATTTTAAGTGAAAAAGAAGAAACAGTGAAAAAATTCACACAGATTCTGCAAAACCGTAATTAAATTACGGAGGTTCTATTATGGCAACCATTATATTTGAGAACATTAGTAAAACCTTTGGCTCAAATGAAGTGTTGGAAAATCTTTCACTTGTCGTTAATAACGGCGAGTGTTTTACACTTCTAGGTCCCTCAGGTTGTGGAAAAACTGTTTTGCTGCGTTTACTCGCAGGTTTTGAAGTCCCTGATTCCGGGCGGATTTTAATTGACGACGAAGTAGTAGCGGATCCGGCGGCAGGTATTGATGTTCAACCGGATCAACGCGGGCTGGGCGTGGTTTTTCAAGATTATGCGGTATGGCCGCATATGACCGTATTTGATAACATCGCCTACCCGCTCAAGCTAAAAGAACTGGATAAAGAAACTATTCACCAACAGGTAATGGAAGTGGTGGATTTAGTGAATTTGACCGGATTAGAAAAACGCCTGCCGTCCCAACTTTCCGGTGGTCAGCAACAGCGGGTTGCACTGGCTAGAGCTTTGGTGGCAAAACCCTCCTTAATGTTATTAGATGAACCTCTAAATAATCTTGATGCTAATTTGCGTGAGGAAATGCGTTTTGAGATTAAAGAGTTACAGAAAAAATTAGGTATTACAATTTTGTATGTCACTCACGATCAGGAAATCGCCCTCGCTATTTCCGATCGCCTTGCTATTATGGATAAGGACGGTTCAATTCAACAAATCGGTACTCCTTGGGAAATTTACGAAAAATCGGAAAATGAAATGGTATTCAAATTTATGGGTTTGGCTAATTTTATTCCGGTACGTTTCGAACAAGGACAGCATTTTGTCGGTGATGGTCCTCAAGCCATCAGATGGGGCGAATTACCGTCGCAAAATGGTAAATTCGGCTGTCGTCCGTCGGATATTATTCTGACAAAAGCCGGTGACGGGCTACAAGGAACGATTGTTCGTGCCAGTTTTTTAGGAGCGGTAATGGATTATATGATTGAAATTGACAATGTGAATTTACGTACCGAAATTTCAACCAATTATGCTTTACAAAATGAGCTAATGTTTAAGGAAGGGGAAAACTGTGTGGTGAATTTCCATGATTTATTGTGGTTCCCTGAAACGGAACAAAGGGGGTAATTATGTCTGCAGTGATTGAGAAAAAAAGCCCGTTTAATGTAGCTAACGCCATTTTAGCTTTATCTATCGGGATTTTGGTCATTGTCGTAGCGGTGCCAGTATTGCTGATTTTTATCAATTCGTTCTGGGTGGACGGTCAGTTTAATCTGACGGATGTGATAAAAATTCTGAAGCAGCAAGAAACCTATGAAGCCTTGTTGAATTCTTTGTTTATCGCTTCAGGCGTAACCGTGATGAGTACGATCATCGGAACATTTTTTGCATGGTTGGTTACTCGTACGGACTTGCCCTACAAAGGCTTTATGAAAGTAATGTTTTTAGTGCCTTTTATGCTACCGTCCTTTATCGGTGCATTAGCGTGGAAAATGTTACTTTCACCGCGAGCCGGTTATATTAATCGTTTCTTTATGGATAATTTCGGCTTGGAAGATCCGCTTTTCAACATTTACAGCTACGCTGGTATTATGGCGGTGGAAACAATGTATTTGTTCCCGTTTGTTTTTATCCAAGTATGCGGTGCATTGGAACGAATGGATCCGACCTTAGAGGAATCTGCCCGAATTTCAGGTGCTAGCCTGTTTACTATCACCCGGAAAATTACGATTCCGCTAGTTATGCCGAGTATTGTATCCGGTGCATTGTTAATTATGCTTTATTCCATGGCACACTTTGGCACAGTGGCGGTACTGGGGGTAGAAAACGGTATTTTCAATATCCCGACCTTAATTTACGAGCGTATTCACCAAAGTGCGGGTAGTTTTGAAGCAATTCGTACCGGTACGGTATTGGCAACGGTATTAGTGGCGACAGCCGCACTGATCATTTGGGTGCAAAATCGCATTTTAAGCAAAGGCCGTTTCCAAATTATTGCCGGTAAAAGTTTCCGTCCTGTTGAGGTGAAGTTGCGCGGTTTGCGTATGCCGTTATTAGCTATTTGCTTGCTTTATATTGCCTTTACTATTGTCTTGCCGACAGTAACTATTTTCCTTGTAGGCGGGTTAAAAACTTACGGTTTACCGATTACGTGGGAAAATCTCACTTTGGAAAATTATAAATTTATCCTATTTGATTGGCAGCTCACCAAAGATGCAATCCGTAATAGTGTGACTTTAGGCCTAGCCGCTGCGGTAATCACAATGTTTGCCGGCGTGATGATCTCTTATGTAATTGTAAAAATGCGTGTTAAAGGCAAAGGTATTCTGGAATTTTTGGGAATGTTACCATTCTCCGTACCCGGTTCGGTTATCGCACTTGGTGTGATTTTAGCGTGGAGTGGTAAATTCGGTATCAATTTGTATAACACCGTCTGGATTATTCTGATTGCCTATATAGCCCGTTATATGGCGTTCTCGCTCAAAGCCAACTCTGCAGCATTAGAGCAAGTACACGATTCTTTAGTAGAAGCATCTCGTGCCTGTGGCGCAAGCATGTGGCAATCCCTAAAAGATATTGTCATCCCGCTGGTCAGACCGGGAATGATCGCCGCATTTTTCTTAATCTTCTTGCCGGCTTTACGCGAATTGACCGTTTCAGTAATGCTTTATGGACCGTCAACACGGACTATCGGGGTAGCAATTTATACCTTGAATGAGGATGGCGAAACCGTATATTCAGCGGCTCTTGCAGGTATTGCGTTGATTATTATCGTATTCGGTCAAACTGTGATCAAACGTTATGCAGAGAAGAAAACGCAAAAATAGCCAAAAGGTAAGGAGCATAAAATGAGTTATATTCAATTAACCAATGTCATGAAACAATTTGGCGATGTGATTGCTATTCCCGACTTAAATTTGTCCATTGAAAAAGGAGAATGTTTCTCAATGTTAGGGCCTTCCGGTTGTGGTAAAACGACAACGCTTCGAATGATCGCAGGTTTTGAAGACTTGGACGGTGGAGAAATTCGTGTTGGTGAACGGTTAATTTCCTCTAAAGCGACCAATTACTACTTGCCGCCGGAAAAGCGCAATTTTGGTATGGTATTCCAAGCTTTTGCGGTGTGGCCGCATATGACGGTGTATGATAATGTGGCATTTCCGTTGGCGTTAAAAAATCTTTCTAAACAGGAAATTGAAAAACGTACCACGGACGCACTGCATCATACCAATCTGCTCAATGTGGCACTAAAAAGCCCGGATGATTTATCGGGCGGTGGTAAACAGCGTGTTGCCTTGGCACGTGCATTGGCGTTAAATCCGGATGTAATGTTGTTAGACGAACCACTATCCAGTCTTGATCCGCATTTACGTGAGGAAATGCGGTTTGAAATTAAGGCATTACAACGTAAATTCGGTTTTTCTATTATTTACGTAACCCATGATCAATCGGAAGCGATGGCGTTGTCCGACCGCATTATGGTAATGAAAAAAGGTGTGGTGGAGCAAATTGATACTCCGTTGAATGTCTATAACAGCCCGGCGAATAAATTTGTGTTTAATTTCATTGGGTTATCTAATCAGTTAAACGTGAATTTATCTAACCTAGGCGTGTCTTTCGATGGCTTACCGGAGGTATTTAACATCCAACCGGCACCAAGCCAAGAATTAATTACTCAAGGCAAGGCAATTCTCGCTACTCGACCATCAGAAATTGATTTTGTCGGCTCCGGCGGAGTAAGTGGTATTGTCAAACGCCGTTCCTATTTAGGTGAAGTGGTAGATTACAGTATCTTTATCGGCAATCAGGAGTTACGGGTGCAAAAAGGAAGACGTGATGATGGTCCGGAAGAAGGGGAAAGCTGTCAAGTGGTATTCAAAAAATTGCATTGGTACCCGGCAGAATAATCCGTTTTGTATCTTGCAATAATAAGATACGGTAATTTTGATTGCGGGAGCTGTTTGTCTTTCATAAAAAGCCAAACAGCCCCTTAAAATTTTGACTAAAATAAAAGGTTTATTTTTTGCGCGCCAACATGGTCACGAATTTCATTTTAATCCGGTTGCCGTTGTCATCGGTCTTATGCAGCTCGCCCGGTTTTTCATTATATTTTATTAATTCCCAGTCCCGGTAATAACGGCTCAATTCTCCTTCTTTGAAGGTGAAAGAAAACGGAATCGGACAAGGCGTATCGGCCGTATCCATGGCGGCGACAATCAGATTATAACCGCCGCTGTTGGTGTGGGTCTGCATATTTTGAATGATTGACGGCACGGCGTCGCGGTTTAAAAACATAAAAACCACAGTAGATAAAATAAAATCGTAGTTTTCCTGAATATTCGCCGAGTTAATGTCATAAAGCGCGGTGGAAACAGGAAGATTTTCTTTTTCCGCAGTTTCCTGCAAAAATGCCAGACTGGTTTCGTTGTGATCCCGAGAAGTCACATCGTATCCCAACAGACTTAAAAATAACGAATTGCGCCCTTGTCCGCAGCCTAAATCCAATGTTTTACACGGTCGAATCCGTTCTGCCGCAGCTTTCACTTCGGAATGGGTTGCCGTCATATTGTATTTTTTGCTGAAGTAATCCGCTTTAGTACAATAGAATTCCAGATAACATTCTAAATCGTCGGACGCCGCTTCTACGCGGTGCCATACTTGCGGTTCGACGAATGGCGTGTCATTCGCCGGCGTAAAGAGGTGGTCGCTGATTACTTCGCCGTTTTCCGCTAATACATAGAATTTTAATTGGCCTTTTAAAACGGTGATTTTGCCCCAAGTTCCGCTTTTAGTGTTGTGTTTTTCCTGAAACATTCGGGGCAGGCTGTTTTTGGTCCATATCGGCATTTTTTTGTAGCTGATTAATTCTGTTTTCATGATTGTTCTCATTCCTGTCATTTAGCGATTATATCTGAGCGATATAGTAGGTTATTTAGCGGGGGATTTCAAGGAAAAGTGCGGTCAAAATTCGGCGAGTTTTAGCGAAAGAAAAATCCGCGCAAACACGCGGATTTTTCATCTTTTTTATTCTTTTGAAGCTTTGCGGGCTTTATAAATTTTCCATCCCACAAATAACACAACCAGACCGATAATCACATAGATACCCGATTGACCGGTTTTTATCTGTTCCGCCAGCCATTCCCGATTGTTGGCGCCGTGTTCGCCCAGATATACCCAAACCGGTACGGAAATAATGGCGGCACAGAAATCCAAGAACAGAAAACGGACGAAACTGACCCGGCGGGTAATGCCGGATACCATATAAATCGGCGCCCGTAGGCCCGGTAAAAATCGGGCGACGAATAATACGCGGTTACCGTATTGATCGAATTTATCCCGCACCATACGCAGCCGTTGTAAGGTTAAAATGCGCCGCATCGGACGGAAGCGCAGGATTTTTATGCCGTAAATGCGCCCGAGCCAGTACATGGTGCTGTCGCCGACTAAGACGCCGATCATACTGACGAGTAGCATAATGTGTACATTCACCTCTTCCGGATATAATCCGGCGATAATCCCGCCGGAAACCAAGGTAATGTCCTCCGGAATCGGTACGCCGAACCCACAAATAATTAACACAAATAACACGGCCCAATAGCCGTAGTCAGTAAAAAAATTGACTAATAAATCCATAAAATGCACACATTAAAGTTATTAGGATTTGTTTATTTTCCGTTAACGGCAGGTTTTCGCTTTGATTGAGCGAAAAAACGCCGTTCAGTCATTCTAAACAAACAATTTAAAACAGCGTTTATTTTGCCTTTTTTAGCGGTTAAATACCAGTTTAAATTTGCTTTCGTAGAATAAATTCATTATAATTCACGCCCTCAAAGGCTGTCTTTGGGCAAATTACGGGAAATTGCTGGGTCGCCTGCAATTTCTGAGATTAAATCTTACAATTTAAGAGAACATTAATATGGCATTTAAATTTAACGCTGAAGTTCGTACAGCGCAAGGTAAGGGTGCGAGCCGCCGCCTGCGTCATAACGGTCAAATTCCTGCAATCGTGTACGGTGGCAGCGAAGCGCCGGTTTCAATCGTATTAAACCACGATGAATTAAACAACGCACAAGTACACGATTCTTTTTATTCGGACGTAATCACTTTAGTGATCGACGGTAAAGAAGTTGCAGTAAAAGTTCAGGCAATGCAACGTCATCCGTTCAAACCGAAATTAGTACATATCGACTTCAAACGTGCTTAATTTTTAATTATTGAAGAACACCAATAATCCCCGATTGTTGGTGTTTTTTGTTTTTAGCGTAAACTGAGCCGATAAAGTGCGGTCAAAAAACAGCCTGTTTTTTGAATGAAAATCGATTTGAGGAGCTTTGGACGCAATCTATGAAAATTGCTTTAGGTGTGGAATATAACGGAAAACGTTATTTCGGTTGGCAGCGGCAGGAAAAAGTCCTGAGCGTGCAGGAAGAATTGGAAAAAGCCTTGTCTTTTGTAGCGAACGAAAAAATCGATCTGTTTTGTGCCGGTCGGACGGACAGCGGTGTACACGGTACGGGGCAAGTAGTGCATTTCGAAACCGAAGTCGTACGTCCCGAAAGAGCTTGGGCATTCGGCACGAATGCCAATTTGCCCGACGATATTGCGGTGAAATGGGCGAAAACCGCAGATGATGAATTTCACGCCCGTTTCAGTGCCACGGCACGTCGTTACCGTTATCTGATTTATACTAATCCTTTGCGTTCCGCCGTATTGCCGGAGGGAGTGACTCATTGCCATTTGCCGCTTGATCATGAAAAAATGCACGAAGCGGGGCAATTTTTACTAGGGGAAAATGATTTTTCGTCTTTCCGCGCGGCACAGTGTCAATCGAAAACACCTTGGCGTAATGTACATCATTTACAGGTGACGCGGCACGGTCGTTATATTGTGGTGGATATTCAGGCGAATGCCTTTGTGCATCATATGGTACGTAATATTGTGGGTAGCCTGATGGAAGTCGGCAGCGGACGGCAGCCTGTGGAATGGATGAAATGGTTGCTGGAACAACGGAATCGCAAGCTTGCCGCTCCGACGGCGAAACCGCAAGGATTATATCTGGTGCGCGTGACTTATCCCGAACGTTTCGGTATTCCGCTTTCGCCCCTTGGGCCGTTATTTTTACCTGACGAGTTAGTATAAATGGCTTTTTTTCAAACCGTAAAACGCGGTCAGCGGTATCTCGAACGCTGGCCTTCGCACCCTAAATTGGCGGCGATTTTTCCGGAAAACCGGGTAATTGGCGCCACTAAATTCGCACAAAAGGCGATGCCCTTTCTGGCGGTCTTTGCCGTGGTATGGCAGCAGCTTTTTTCCAAAGGTAATAATGTGGCGTTTGCAGCGGCAGTTTTGACCGCACTTTTCGCCTTATGCCTGCCTTTTCAAGGGTTGTATTGGTTAGGGAAGCGGGCTAATACGAAACTGCCGCCGCAAAGTGCGGTCAAATTTCAGGAAATTTTTTCCCGGCTGAAAAACAAAGGGGAAATATTAACACCGAACGAACAACCTGATTTCGGAGATTTGGCCGATCTTTTGCAGAAAGCGGAAAAACATCTGGGAAAAAGCTTTTGGGAAGAACTGTAATTTCTTGTTATTTGGACTACGCAAACGGTTACTTTTTTTGTAAAATAGCCGAGTTAATTTTGGGGAGCATTTATGATTGATTATATTATCATCGCAATTATTGCCTTTTCTATCATCGTTAGCCTGCTGCGAGGCTTCGTACGCGAAGTGATGTCTCTGGCAAGTTGGGTGGTGGCGTTTATTATTGCCAGTCAATTTTATCCTTATCTTGCCGATTTACTTACGCAGATAGAATCCGAATATATCCGCAACGGTACGGCTATCGGTATTTTGTTTGTTTTAAGTCTGATTGTGGGCGCCGTAGTGAATTATGTTATCGGGCAATTGGTGGATAAAACCGGTTTATCCGGTACCGATCGCGTATTAGGCGGCTGCTTCGGTTTTTTGCGCGGAGTGCTGATTGTAGCGGCGTTACTGTTTTTCCTTGATACGTTTACCAATTTCAATCAAACGGAAATGTGGAAAACTTCAAAATTGATTCCGCATTTCGGTTTTATTGTGGAATGGTTCTTTGAGCAGCTCCAAACGAATTCCAGTTTCTTAAATTTACCTACAACGAAATAAGAGGGTGACCAAATGTGCGGTATTGTCGGGATTGTTAGTCAAACCCCAGTAAATCAATCAATTTATGATGCCTTAATGGTGCTGCAGCATCGCGGACAGGATGCGGCGGGAATTGTGACGGCGGATGAAAACCGCTGTTTCCATTTACGTAAAGCAAACGGGTTGGTGACGGATGTATTCCAGCAGGTTCATATGGAACGTTTGCGCGGTAATGCCGGTTTGGGACACGTCCGTTATCCCACAGCGGGCAGTTCGAGCGAATTCGAAGCCCAACCGTTTTATGTCAATTCTCCTTATGGTGTGACTTTGGTACATAACGGCAACTTAACTAACTCCGAAGAGCTCAAAGAAAAACTGTTTAAAGTCGCCCGTCGTCATGTGAATACCAAATCCGATTCCGAAGCCCTGCTTAATATTCTTGCCTATCACATCGATCAAACCGATAAATATCACCTCGCTCCCGAAGACATTTTTACCGCTTTACGCTTAACCAATAAAGATATTCGCGGTGCGTATGCCTGTGTGGCGATGATTATCGGACACGGTTTGGTGGCATTCCGTGATCCGCACGGCATTCGTCCGTTGGTGTTAGGAAAACGGGAAGATAACGGTAAAACGGATTATATGTTTGCTTCCGAATCCGTAGCATTGGACACCGCCGGATTCGAATTCGTACGGGATATTGCACCGGGCGAAGCGGTATATGTCACTTTTGAAGGCGAAATTTATTCGGAAATCTGTGCGCAAGATCCGAAATTGTGTCCCTGTATTTTCGAGTATGTCTACTTTGCCCGCCCGGATTCCACTATTGACGGCGTTTCCGTTTATGCGGCGCGAGTTCATATGGGGGAACGTTTGGGGCAGAAAATTGCCCGAGAATGGGCGGGTGAACAGATTGATGTGGTGATTCCTGTGCCGGAAACGTCGAACGATATTGCATTACGCATTGCCCATGTATTGGGTGTGCCTTATCGTCAAGGTTTCGTGAAAAACCGTTATGTAGGGCGTACGTTTATTATGCCGGGACAAACTCAGCGTGTCAGCGCGGTTCGACGTAAATTAAACACTATTGCGGCGGAATTTAAAGGTAAAAACGTGTTGTTGGTGGATGATTCCATTGTGCGTGGAACTACATCCGAGCAAATTGTGGATATGGCGAGAGCGGCAGGCGCCGACAAAATTTATTTTGCTTCCGCCGCGCCGGAAATTCGTTATCCGAATGTGTACGGTATCGATATGCCGACTAAACACGAACTTATCGCTTACGGTCGTACGACAGAAGAAATTGCCGCGTTAATCGGTGTAGATCGCCTGATTTTCCAAGATCTTTCTTCTCTTGAAATTTCCATTCAGCAAGAAAATCCGCATATACGCGAATTTGATACTTCCGTTTTCACCGGCACTTACGTTACCGGCGACATCACGCTTGAGTATCTGGACGAAGTTGCCGATCAGCGTAATGATAAAGCGAAGAAATAACCCGTTTTTAATGTAGCTAAAAAAACTAAGTTCTGTTATTGCAGCGCCTAGTTTTTTTATTTATTGGAATAAAACGGATGAACATTCCTTATGTACCGGATGTTTTAAAGTGTACCTGGCGACATGATTAATCTAAAAAATATTTTGGCTGACTATACGACTTTTTTATGTTTTCCGTTCTTATCGTTAATCGCGGTTAACAACGGTTAGCGGTAAAGAAAAATAAGAATGAAAAAACCGCTTTTTAGCGGTTTTTTATGGATTGGTGCTCTGGGCGAGACTTGAACTCGCACGACCTTCGGTCACTACCCCCTCAAGATAGCGTGTCTACCAATTCCACCACCAGAGCGTTATTGTTAAATTGTTAATTTTGAGGAATATCTGCGTTTTTATTTTCTACCGCGGGTGCAACGGTTTTTTGTTGTTGCTGTTCAACCTGTTGAGCGGCTTGTGATAAATCGTCGAATTTGCCTTGTTCAACATTATTACGGTGCGCATTAATGTTCCCGATAACGATGCTGATGACAAAAAACGCAACCGCTAAGAGACTGGTCGAACGAGATAAAAAGTTTGCGGAACCGGCTGAACCGAAAACCGTACCGGACGCGCCGCCGCCAAAGGATGCACCGGTATCAGCACCTTTGCCTTGCTGAATTAAAATTAAGCCAATCATCACGATTGAAATAATTAAATAAACAAATAATAAAACGCTATACATTGAATCTTCTCTGCGGATATTCGCAATTAACAAAAACGGGTCGAATACTACCGAATATTTATAGGCTTCGCAAGTGTTTTTTGTGTGAATGCCGAAAATCTAAACGGATTTGACCGCACTTTTATCGGCTGTTTTTCTTGCTTTGCGTTTGAATGTCGGCTTTGGTCGGTCGGCAACGGCACTCAGTCGGCGCAGGGCGGAAAAATTCACGAATTGCACCAACTCCGGCAGCATTTGAGTCAGTTGAAACATGAAAGACTGATAACTGGTTTCTTTTTGACTGATGCCGTTTAGCTGTGCTTCCCATTGTGCCGTCATATCGGGCTGGGTCGCCAGATCCGGCAATGCCTGAATCAGAATACGTCCTGCTTCGGTACTGTGAATGTTACGCCCTTTTTTATACAGAAATCCGCGTTTGAATAACAGTTCGATAATACCGGCCCGGGTGGCTTCCGTGCCTAAACCGTCGGTTTCACGCAGGATTTTTTTCAGTTCTTTATCCTGTACGAAACGGGCGATACCCGTCATGGCGGAAAGCAATGTCGCATCCGTAAACGGTTTGGGCGGTTGGGTTTTCTTGCTGACGATCTCGCCTTTCTCGCAAAACAGCATTTGCCCTTTTTTCACCACAGGCAAAGGCGCTTCAAGTTGCTCGTCGTCATCTTCTTTGCCGATTAATTCTTTCCAGCCGGCTATCTGTAAATTTCGCGCCTGCGCAATAAAGGTGCCGCCTGCAATATTCAGGGTGATTTTACTTTTGCGGTATTCGGCGTCCGGGCAGAACTGCATGAGATATTGTCGGGCAATCAAACCGTAAATGTCTTGTTCCCGCGCGGTTAAACTTACCGCACGGTTTTTTGCCGTCGGAATAATAGCGTGGTGTGCTTCCACTTTTTTATCGTTCCAGCAACGGTTTTTTTGTTCGGAATTCACCGCACTCGGCAGCGTTTGATATGCCGTACAATGTACGGAAATGGCGTTCATCACCGCATGACGATCGGCAAAATGTTCGTTCGGCAGATAACGGCAATCGGAACGCGGATAGGTAATCAGCTTGTGCTTTTCGTACAAACTCTGGCAGGTGTCCAACACATCCTGCGCGGAAAGAGCAAAACGTTTTGCCGCGTCGATTTGTAAAGCGGAAAGCGAATAGGGCAGCGGTGCGGTTTGCTTTTCCCGTTTATCTTCGTATGCCGTTACTTCCGCCGGTTGCCGAGTAATGCGCTTAATCACATTTTCCGCTAAAGCGCGGGAAAGCACGCGTCCGTCTTCATCCTGATAATCTTCGCAGGCTTTGGAAGGTTGCCACAAGGCGGTGAAGGAAAGTGCGGTCGGATTTTGTTCGCTTTTTATCTGCGCCAGTACTTCAAAAAAATCTTTCGGTCGAAAATTTTCGATTTCCAGATCGCGTCGCACAATGAGTCCTAACACGGGCGTTTGCACGCGTCCAACGGACAGTACGCCGTTGTAGCCGGCTTGACGTCCGCGAATGGTGTAGGCGCGCGTCATATTGATACCGTACAGCCAGTCGGCGCGGGCGCGGGCGAGTGCGGAGGTCGCTAAAGGAATAAAATTGCGGTTCGGTTGTAGCTTATTAACGGCTTTTTCCACCGCATTCGGGTTGAGATCGCTCACTAAGCAACGCTGAATTTTATCTTTTTTATCCGCCGGCAAATCGGCGTAACTGAACACTTCGTCCACCAATAACTGACCTTCCCGATCAGGGTCGCCGGCGTTAACCAGTTCGTCCGCCTGGTGAATCAGCTTTTCTACGATTTTCAGCTGTTTAGCCACTTCTTTCCGGGGAATCAGTTGCCATTTTTGCGGCACGATAGGTAAATGTTCCAACCGCCATTGTTTGTAGCTGGGGTTGTAGGCATCGGGTTCCGCCTGTTCCAGTAAATGTCCCACGCACCACGTTACATAATCGTTTTCGCCGCAGCGAATAAAACCGTCGCCGCGACTGTGCGGTTTCGGCAGAACATCGGCGATAGCGCGGGCCAGACTGGGTTTTTCAGCAACAAATAATCGCATGGAGAACTCTTTCGGTTTATAAAGTGAGGCGATTTTACCGCACTTTTTATCTCCGTCAAAATTTCCGGTTCGGCAAGATGAACGGAGTCGTTTTTTATCTCAAGTGCGGTCATTTTTTAGGGTATTTTGTCAGTAGGATTTGGTCATTTTCACAAAAACTCAAGAAAAAACGACCGCACTTTTGTGATTTTAATAGTTACCGATCCGCGCCTTTATTTTTATGATGAAAACATGGAATAACCCTGCAATTATCAGTGAGGAAACGTTTGCGTCCAAGACCTTGGATATAAAAAATTCTCAGATAAATGATATGGATCAATATAAGTGCATTTTTCTTATTGGGGTAAATTTACACATTTACATGTTTGCTATAGATTGGAACGGTTATTTTTTAATTTGTTTTTTTTACCTGAAATTATGTTGGAGTGATTGCTATGGCGAAGTTTTTTCTGATGCCGGAGGATAACTACGATACGAAAATCGGTGTGCTCATCGATAAATTCGTCAGTAAAGTCCAGAGTTTTCCGCCCGGTACTTGTCCGTTGGTGGTGCAATATGCGTCTTTGCGTTCATCCGTCAGTCAAACCTGCGGTAAATGCGTGCCTTGTCGCGACGGTATTCCGCAGCTGTCGATTTTAGTAAGAAAAGTGCTGGACGGCGAGGGCGACGAATCTACCATGAAACAGATTCGGGAACTGGCAGAAATGATCCGTGACGGTTCCGACTGTGCCATCGGTTATCAACCTGCTTTTGAGATTCTAGACAGCATTGAAGAATTCAAAGAGGAATACGAAAGCCATATTCATAACAAATCCTGTCTGAAAAGCGTCGGGCAAAAAATTCCATGCATTAATATGTGCCCCGCCCATGTGGATATCCCCGGTTATATCGCCCATATCGGTGACGGTAACTATGCCGATGCCGTTAATCTTATTCGTAAAGATAACCCGCTGCCGACCGCTTGCGGGCTGGTTTGCGAACACCCTTGCGAAGAACGCTGTCGTCGTCGTCTGATTGATGACGCCATTAATATTCGCGGGTTGAAGAAATATGCGGTGGATCAAGCGGCGGCGGATACCGTAAACGTGCCGCCGCCGTTGCCGGATACCGGTAAAAAAGTCGCGGTAATCGGCGGTGGCCCGGCGGGTTTAACCTGCGCTTATTTTCTTGCGCAAATGGGACACCGTGTCACGATTTTCGAACGTCAGAAAGCCTTAGGCGGTATGCTGCGTTACGGTATTCCGAATTATCGTTTCCCGAAAGATCGTTTGGATCAGGATTTGAATGCGATTTTGTCCGCCGGCAATATTGAAGTGCAGTACGGCGTGATGGTCGGCGAAGATTTGCCGATTGATAAAATTAAAGCGGATTATGACGCCATGTTTGTGGGTATCGGTGCGCAAAAAGGTAAAGGCTTGCGCATCGAAGGCGCGGATGCCAATAATGTATTTTCCGCCGTGGAAATGCTGGACGGTATCGGTAACGGTAATATTCCGGATTACAGCGATAAAGTGGTGGTGGTCATTGGCGGCGGTAACGTTGCCATGGATGCGGCTCGCTCGGCTGTGCGGTGTAAAGCCAAAGACGTGCGTATCGTATATCGTCGCCGTCAGGACGATATGACGGCGTTACATGCGGAAATCGAAGCGGCGATTATGGAAGGAATCGAATTAATCACTCTGGCCGCGCCGGTCGCTATCGAAAAAGACGAACAAGGTAACTGCACGGGCTTAACGGTGCAACCGCAAATGACAGGACCTTATGACCACGGCGGTCGTCCGAGTCCGGTGGCGGTGAAAAAACCGCCGTTTACCATCGGTTGCGATGTTATTTTAATTGCGGTAGGGCAGGATATTATCAGCCAACCGTTTGAAGAATTCGGTATGCCGGCAAATCGCGGCGTGTTTCAATCGGAACTGACTACCGCCGTACCGGATATGCCCAGTGTATTTGTAGGCGGAGATTGCGCTACCGGCCCTTCAACGGCGATTAAGGCCATTGCGGCAGGAAAAGTTGCGGCACACAATATTGATGAATATTTGGGTTACCATCACGAATTTCCTTGCGAAACCAAAGCGCCGGAACCTAAGGAGAATATGCGTATCCAGGTCGGTCGCGCGAACATTACGGAACGACCGGCTTACATCCGTAAATGTGATTTTGAACATGTAGAAAATCCGTATACTTACGAAGAAGCTATGCAGGAAGCTTCCCGCTGTCTGCGTTGTGATCATTTCGGTTGTGGAGTGTTACAGGGAGGACGTAATCTATGATTAATTTAACCATTGACGGATTAAATGTTCAGGTCGAAAAAGGAACAACCGTACTCGAAGCGGCAAAATCCGCAGGCATTAATATTCCGACGCTGTGTTATTTAAAAGATGTGAGTAACATCGGTTCCTGCCGCGTTTGTGTGGTGGAAGTGGACGGTTATGACAAATTACCGACTTCCTGCAATACCTTGGCACAGGACGGCATGGTGGTGCGTACGCAGACCGATCGCGTAGTGAAATCCCGTCGCATGGCGTTGGATTTGATACTTTCCCATCATAATCTGATCTGTTTCTCTTGCCCGTCCAACGGCGCTTGTGAACTGCAAAACGTCTGTCATCAATGCGGTATTTCCGAATCAAGTTATGAAAATATCCGAGTAGCCGGTATAGAAGTGCCGCACGTGGAGGATAACCCGTTCTTAGGGTATCGACCGGATTTATGTATTCACTGCCAGCGCTGCATTAATACCTGTGCTAACGTAAGCGGTTGCGATTCCATTAAACTGACTTCACGGGGGATTTTCCGTACCATTGAAACGCCGTTCGGCAAAAACTGGAAGGAAACGGATTGCGAATCCTGCGGTAACTGTGCGGAGGCCTGTCCGACCGGTGCGATTTACAAAAAAGAGGCGAAATCCTACCGCACTTGGGAAATTTCACGGGTACGTACTACCTGTCCGCATTGCGCCGTAGGTTGTCAGTACGAATTACTGGTAAAAGATAATAAACTGGTGGGGGCGGAAGCGGTGGACGGACCGTCTAACGGCGGACGTTTATGCGTAAAAGGGCGGTTCGGTTCCTACAAATTCGTGATGTCGGGCGATCGGTTGACGGATCCGTTGATTAAAGATCGTGCCACCGGTAAATTCCGTAAAGCGAGCTGGGAGGAAGCTCTTGATTTAGTAGCCTCCAAATTTATGGCTTTAAAACGGCAATACGGTCCGGATTCTTTGGCGGGATTCGCCTGTTCTCGTTCGCCGAACGAGGATATTTATATGGTGCAAAAAATGGTACGCACCTGCTTCGGTACCAATAACACCGACAATTGCGCCCGAGTCTGCCATTCCGCCTCCGTGGAAGGATTGGCTAAAACATTGGGTTCCGGTGCGATGACTAACCCGATTTATGATATTACTCATGATGTGGATGCTATTTTGTTAGTGGGTTCCAATCCGGAAGAAGCGCATCCTGTGATCGGCATGCAAATTCGTGAGGCGGTACGCAAAGGAACCAAACTAATTGTCGTGGATCCGCGCGATATCGGCTTGACGAAGCAGGCGGATATTCATTTGAAACTGCGTCCGGGTACCAATATCGCCTTTGCCAACGGCATGTGTCATATTTTTATCAAAGAAGGGTTGATTGATGAAGAATTTATCGCCGAACGTACGGAAGGTTTTAAAGAACTGAAAAAAATCGTGAAAGATTATACTCCGGAACGGGTAGCGAAAATCTGCGGAATTGACCCGGACGATTTACGTGCGGCGGCAAGAATTTATGCTACGGCGAAAAAAGCGCCGATTATTTACTGCTTGGGCGTAACGGAACATTCCACCGGTACGGAAGGGGTGATGTCTATGTCCAATATGGCGATGTCGGTGGGTAAATTGGGACGCGAAGGTTGCGGTGTGAATCCGTTGCGCGGACAAAACAACGTGCAAGGGGCTTGCGATATGGGGGCTATGCCGGATAAATTCCCCGGCTATCAACCGGTGACTAACCCGGAAATCCGTGAAAAATTTGAAAAAGCCTGGGGCGTGAAATTACCGGCACATGCAGGTACCCATGCTACCGATATATTTCCGAAAGCTGTTAAAGGGGAAGTGAAAGGACTGTATATCTACGGGGAAGATCCCGTAGTAACGGATCCCGATACCAATCACGTGGTGAAAGCTTTGAAAGCGTTGGATTTTTTAGTGGTACAGGAACTGTTTATGACGGAAACCGCACTATTGGCGGATGTCGTGTTGCCGGGGCGTTCCTATGCGGAAAAAGACGGTACTTTCACTAATACGGAACGTCGCGTACAACGGGTACGCAAAGCGGTGACATTGCCGGGCAATGCTCGTCTCGATACGGATATTATCTGCGAATTGATGCGCCGTATGGGCTATAACCAACCGACCTTGACCGCCTCGGAAATTTTCGATGAAATGGCGTCGGTTACGCCGTCGTTCCATGGTATGAGTTATGCCCGTTTAGATAATGAACCGAGTCAGTCTTTGCAATGGCCTTGTACGGACAACTATCATGCGGGTACAGCGATTATGCACGTCGGTAAAATGGTACGCGGGCTGGGTTTGTTCTATCCGACGGAATACCGACCGGCGAAAGAATTGCCGGATAAAGACTATCCGTTAATGTTGATGACCGGACGGATTTTATATCATTACAATACCTCGGCGATGACGGCAAGAACCGAAGGATTAATGGAAATCGCCGGCCATTCTTTTGTGGAAATCAACACCGAAGATGCAAAATCCTTAGATATTGCGGACGGTGAAAGGGTCAGTATCCGATCGCGGCGGGGCTGCATTACTTCGGAAGCGCGCGTATCGGATAAGACTAACCCGGGAGAATGCTGGATGCCGTTCCATTTCGCCGACGGCAACTGTAACTGGCTGACCAATGCCGCGTTAGATCAATTCGCCCGCATTCCGGAATATAAAGTCTGCGCCTGCCGTATTGAAAAACTGCCGAAAGAGGAAGCCTTTAACGCTAAAGGTAAATACATCTCACAAAAAATGGTGGCGAAGCAATGGCGTAAACGAATGGATAAAAATATCGCGCGAGTGCTGGGATAGCGATAATTATTAAGATAATCTGCACTTTAATAGGTTGGTTTTTAGTCCAACTTTTGGGGTGCAGATTAAAAAGCGAAGTTTTTTGTGACCGCACTTTCATGCTTGGTTACAAGGTTTCGCCCAAATGAACATCATAACCTAAATTAATCACTGCGCTGCGGTAGGGAATGCCGTTTATGCGGTTGAGTAATTCCTGTGCGGCAATTTGACCGATTTCGAAACGCGGGGTAATTACGGTGGCAAGTTGCGGGCTGATAGATTGTCCCACATCATGACCGTGGAAGCCGGCAATGCCGATTTGTTCCGGCACGCCAATGCCGAGCCGTTGGCATTCGAACAGGGCGCCGATGGCAAGGTCGTCATTGGTACAGAAAATACCGTCCATAGACGGGTATTGTTTTACCGCCTGCTGTAACAGTTCGCCTCCCAGACTAAAAGACGAATGGGCCTGCGTGCTGATGGTATGCGGCGTTAACCCGTGTTTTTCCATGGCTTTTTCGTAGCCTGCTTGTTTTAGTTTGGTGCGTTTATCCATGCGTACCGCAAAATACACAATATTTTCGTGTCCGCGTAGAATCATGGTTTCCACCATGGATTGCGCCGCACTGAAATTATCGAATCCTACCACTTGATGTTTGCTCATTTCGCTGGTGTCCATAATCTGAATGACGGGAATATCGGCGACTTCCAGCATTTTCAGCGTACGTTCGGTGTGAATGTTTTCCGATAAAATCACACCGTCCACGTTGTAAGACAGCAGGCTTTCCAGCCGTTTTTCTTCTTTCTCGATACTGTAACCGAAATGTGCCAGCATGGTTTGATAACCGGCGCGATCGGTCACTTGCTCTATACCCCGAATAACATTGGCAAATACCGCATTGGTCAGCGACGGAACCAATACGCCGATGGCTCCGCTTTTCGCATTGGAAAGCATATTCGGCGCTTTATTCGGGATATAACTGAAATTTTCAATGGCCTGAGCAATACGGATTTGGGTTTCCGGCGCTACGGTGTCGGGGTTGCGCAGATAACGGCTCACCGTCATTTTGGTAATACCTAGATGGTTGGCGATGTCTTGCAGGGTTGGGCGTTTGGCTTTAGTCATAATTTTTTATTTGACAACTTTTTGGCTTGGATCTTTTTTATGAAAGATAAACGGCTCCTAGTATAACGAAATTTTCCGGCGGAATAAAAGTGCGGTCGGAATTTTGTCAGAATTTTATCGGATTTATCCCGTAACATGGCGTCGGGTTGTATTTTCATTCCCTTATGAGTGCGGTATAATTAGCCGTTTTTTGCAGAAGGCACAACGTATGAGTCAATTTTTTTATATTCACCCCGAAAATCCGCAATCGCGTCTGATTAATCAGGCGGTGGAAATTTTGCGTAACGGCGGTGTTATTGTTTATCCGACGGATTCGGGTTATGCATTGGGCTGTATGATAGGCGATAAACACGCTATGGATCGCATCGTAGCGATTCGTCATTTGCCGCAAGGGCATAATTTCACCTTGGTATGCAGTGATTTGTCGGAGCTTTCCCACTATGCTACGGTGAGTAACGTAGCGTATCGATTGATCAAAAACAACACGCCGGGGCGTTACACCTTCATTTTGACTGCAACCAAAGAATTGCCTCGCCGTTTAATGACGTCGAAACGCAAAACCATCGGATTACGCGTGCCGGACAATCAAATCGCGTTGGATCTGTTGAAAACATTGGGCGAGCCGATTTTATCCTGTTCGCTGATGTTGCCGGGCGAAGATCATATTACTCAGTCAGATCCGGAAGAAATTCGCGATCGATTGGAACGTCAGGTAGAATTAATCATTCACGGCGGTTATTTGGGGCAAGAACCTACCACCGTGGTGGATTTAACCGACGAAACGCCGGTGATTCTGCGTGAAGGCAGCGGTTCCGTGGAACCTTTTATTTAATCCGTATATTCATCCGCCTGCCGAAGGAAATAACCGAATGCAGGCTTCGACGCTTGTGAAAGCGACAAGGAACAATTATGAAATTTCAATCTCATCCCCGTCAAAAAAAATCAGAAAACCGACCGCACTTTAAGCGTCACGACAATGGTAATGAAGGCCGTTTTAAAGAATATCGAGAAGAGCGTCATTTACCGCGTCGCAAAAGCTCCGATGGTAATACGGCAACGGGCGGTCACGCCAAAAGCGCGGTCGAAAAATCCGATGAAAAAAGATCATTCGAACGTAAACCTTTGCCTATGCGCCGGCCTAAACCGGCTCAACCCGTCGAGCGGAAAGCTGCCGTAGCCGGTGAGAAATTGCAAAAAGTATTGGCTCGAGCGGGACAGGGATCCCGCCGCGAAATCGAAGCGGTTATCGCGGAAGGCCGCGTAAGTGTGGACGGAAAAATAGCCGCATTGGGTGATCGCGTCATTGTCCATTCCGGCTTAAAAATTCGTATTGACGGGCATTTGGTGAATTTGACCGGCGTACAAAAAGACGTTTGCCGCGTGTTGATGTATTACAAACCGGAAGGCGAACTGTGTACCCGTCATGACCCTGAAGGTCGTGCCACAGTGTTCGAGCGCCTACCGCGTTTAACCGGTTCTCGTTGGGTTGCGGTGGGACGTTTGGATATTAACACTTCCGGTTTATTGCTATTTACTACCGACGGCGAACTGGCTAATCGTTTAATGCACCCGAGCCGCGAAGTGGAGCGGGAATATTCCGTGCGCGTATTCGGCAATGTGGACGACGCCATGTTGGCACGTTTACAAAAAGGTGTTCAGCTGGAAGACGGACCGGCAAATTTCACTGCGATTAAACCGGCTGGCGGTACGGGAATGAACCGGTGGTTTGACGTGACTTTAATAGAAGGGCGTAATCGTGAAGTGCGCCGTTTGTGGGAAAGCCAAGGTATCCAAGTCAGCCGCCTGATCCGTATTCGTTACGGTAATATTAAATTGATGAAAACCCTGCCGCGCGGCGGTTGGCAGGAGATGGATTTGGAAAACGTCAACTATTTGCGCGAACTGGTGGGGTTACCGCCGGAAACGGAAACCAGGTTGGATGTAACCCAATCGAATCGTCGAGCCAAAACCGGACAAATTCGTCGTGCGGTGAAACGTTATTCCGATGTGACAAGACGTTACAGAAAATAAAAGTACGGTTAAAATTATGAGTTTTTCGGGCGGATAACTTATCCGTTAATCTTGATGAATCAACGTAGAGAATTTTTATGAAGCTCCAACAATTACGTTATGTGGTTGAAATTGTGAATCAAAATCTGAACGTGACGGAGGCGGCGAACGCGTTGTACACATCCCAGCCGGGTATCAGTAAACAGGTGCGCCTGCTGGAAGAAGAACTGGGATTAGAGATTTTCGAACGTAACGGAAAGCATATTAAATCGGTAACGCCGGCGGGTAAGAAAATTGTCGCCATAGCCCGCGAATTACTGGTGAAAACGCAGGCAATCCGCGCCATTGCGGACGAATATACCCAACCGAATCACGGCGTCTTGCGCATTGCCACCACCAATACTCAGGCGCGTTATATGCTACCCGGGGTAATCGAAAAATTCTCGAAACGATATCCTGATGTGAGTCTGCATGTTCACCAAGGTTCGCCGAATCAGCTTTATGACGCGTTATTATCCGGTGAAGTGGATTTTGCTATCACTACGGAAGCGCAATACCTGTTCGACGATGTGATTTTGCTGCCGTGTTATAAATGGAACCGTTCGATTGTAGTGAAGCCCGGTCATCCGCTTACTAAAGTGAAAAACGTTACTATCGAAGAACTCAGTAAATATCCGTTGGTGACATATACTTTCGGGTTTACCGGTGTATCGGATTTGGATTATGCCTTTAATAACGCGGGATTACTGCCGAATATCGTATTTACGGCAACGGATGCGGACGTCATTAAAACCTATGTGCGCCTTGGTTTGGGCGTAGGAATTATAGCTTCCATGGCGCACACGGAAGCGGATACGGATTTGGTGGCGATTGACGCCAGTCATTTATTTAAATCCAGCACTACTCAAATCGCCTTTAAGCACAGCACTTTCCTGCGGAATTATATGTATGATTTTATTCAATATTTTTCCCCTCATTTAACCAGAACGAAGGTAGAACGGGCGGAGCAGGTGCGGGATAACGGCGATGTGCAAAAACTGTTTGAAGGAATTGTATTAGAAGAAAAATAGGCGAATTTATCTGTTTAATGCAAAAAAGTGCGGTTAAATTGACCGCACTTTTTTGTAGTCTTTTCAGCTTATGCTACTTTGTTTCAATCTCATCCAGCAGGTAACTTTTTGCCGCTTTTAGATATTGCAGCATTGACCAAATAGTCAGAATTGCGGCCACATAAAGCAGAATAATCGCCAGAATTTCCATGACAGAGTTATAACGCCAGAGCAGTCCGCCGAGCGCCAGCATTTGTGCTGTGGTTTTGACTTTGCCGATCCAAGACACGGCGACGGCCGTGCGACTGCCGATTTCCGCCATCCATTCGCGTAATGCGGAAATAATAATTTCACGGGAAATCATGATTATCGCGGGAATGGTGATCCAGAATACATGGTAATATTCTACCACCAGTACCAATGCGGTGGCGACGATAACTTTGTCCGCAACAGGATCCAGAAATGCGCCGAAACGAGTGGTTTGTTTCCATTTGCGAGCGAGATAACCGTCGAACCAATCGGTGATGGAGGCAATGAAAAATACGGCGGTAGCCGCGAACGGCGACCATTCGACCGGTAAATAAAATGCAATAATAAAGAATGGGATTAGTACCACTCGAAACAAAGTGAGAAAGGTCGGGAAGTTAAGTTTCATAATAATACTCTGCCTAGAGTAGAAAATTAAAATTATTTTAAACGATATTTTATCTGTTGAGAATGCTCTTTAAAAATCTTTACAAAAAAAGCACGCGATAATGCATTGCGTGCTTTTCGGAAAAAAAGATTATTCGACTTTTACAATCCAACCTTCGGGTGCCGGTCTATCGCCAAACTGAATACCGGTTAATTCGTCGTAAAGTTTACGGGTAACGGGCCCCACTTCCGTTTCGGAATAGAATACGTGATAATCGCCTTTATGCTGGATACCGCCTACCGGAGTGATGACTGCGGCGGTACCGCATGCGCCGGCTTCGGCGAATTGATCAAGCTGATCGATATAAACGTCGCCTTCCACAGTTTCCATACCTAAACGTTCTTTTGCCAAATAGAGCAGGGAGTATTTGGTTATACTCGGGAGAATGGATTCGGATTTCGGCGTGACAAATTTATTATCTTTGGTGATACCGAAGAAGTTTGCGGCACCCACTTCCTCAATTTTAGTATGGGTTTTCGGATCCAAGTAAATGGCATCGGCGAATTTACGGGTAGCCGTGCCTTCTTGCGTTGCCAGTTCATGAGGTAACAAACTGGCCGCATAGTTACCGCCTACTTTCACACCGCCCGTTCCCATTGGCGCCGCACGGTCATAATCGGTAGTAATGAAATCGGACGGCGCTAAACCGCCTTTGAAATAAGCGCCGACCGGACAGCAGAAAACGGAGAAAATATATTCCGGCGCTGCTTTCACGCCGATGTTTTCCCCGACACCGATTAAGAACGGACGTAAATAAAGCGTTGCGCCGGAACCGTAAGGACCTAACCATTCCTGATTGGCTTTTACCACTTCTTTACAAGCGCGGACAAATAATTCGGTAGGAACCGGTGCCATTAAAAGACGTTCTGCGGTTTTTTGCATGCGTTCCGCATTGGCTTGAGGACGGAAGAGATTGATTGAACCGTCTTTGCAACGGTATGCTTTTAAACCTTCAAAGCATTGCTGACCGTAATGAAGGGCGGTGGAACCTTCGTGGATGTGAAGCATATTGTCCGTGGTAAGTTTTCCTTCATCCCATTTGCCGTCTTTCCAATGTGCAATAAAACGATAATCGGTTTTAATGTAGGAAAACCCAAGATTATTCCAATCAAGATCTTTCATGATATTTATCCTTCTTACTACTTATTTATTTTAAATAATTAAGCAAATATACGCCAATCCAGGCGGATTGAAAACAATTATTTATGATTTCAGCGGGAAGAAAATATGATAGAATTTCGATATAAAAAAACACCGCACTTTTTTGGAGTTTAAGCGCGGTGCCAATAACCTAAAATTAGGTAGTAAATATACAGGAAGTTAATAAGTAATTAAATAGAAGGATTAATTACTTTTGTTTGGTTACCCAAACAATATGCAAACACAACATAATACTTAACTAAAAGATTCAACTCTTAATCAATTAAGGAATTACCAGTCATTAAGTATGCGCGTATTGTAGAAAAAGAAAGCAGAGCGGACAAACTAGAAATATTTATTTGACGGATTAAAAAAACTAATCCATAAGAAACTTTATTTATTATATAGTAAAAATATACTAGAGGGAAGAATTATGTTTAAACGATTGCCTCCCTTGAATTCACTGAAAGCATTTGAAAGTGCGGCAAGAAATTTAAGTTTTACCAAGGCGGCTGAAGAGCTTTTTGTCACACAAGCCGCCGTCAGTCATCAAATCAAACTGTTGGAGGATTTTCTTGGTTTTCCGCTTTTTGTGCGGAAAAGCCGGGCCTTGGAATTAACGGAAAAAGGGGAACAATACTTTACGGAAATCGCCTTTTTATTGCATAAGCTGTTGGAATGCACACAAAAAATTATGGCGCAAAACCGACCGCACTTAACCATCAGTGTGCCGCAGACTTTCGGTATGCATTGGTTGGTGCCGCATCTTGCCAATTTCCACGATCGTTATCCCGATATCGACGTGCGAATTAAAGCGGCGGAACAAGACGACGGTTTACTCAGCAACGACGTGGATATTGCGATATATTACGGACGCGGAAACTGGGATAACCTCAAAGCAGAGCTGCTTTCGCAGGAACAAGTAGTAATGCTGGCCTCACCACGCTTGCTTGCCGTTAATCCGGTGAATTGCCCCGCGGATTTGAATAAACACCAACTTATTCATGTTCATACCCGGGAAAATTGGCAGAATATGGCGCATTATCTTAAACTTGACAACCTTGATACCCAACAAGGCATTGTCTTCAGTCATACCTTTATGGGCTTGCAGGCGGCCAGATTAGGACAGGGAATCGTACTTGCCAATCGGATTTTGGCATTACAGGAAATAAAAAACGGTAATTTACAAATTGTCATGCCGACCCGATTACAGGACAGCAAAGCATTTTATGTAGTGAATGCGCAGGCAAAAACAGATGATCAACCCATTACGACATTCCGCGAATGGATTATGCAGGAAATGAAAAACAAACATGAATAAACTGGCTTTATATTGCCGTATCGGTTTTGAGAAAGAAGTGGCGGCGGAAATTACGGATACAGCCGCCGAACGAGGCGTATTCGGTTTTGCCCGCATACAGGAAAATGCGGGCTATGTGATCTTTGAATGTTACCAACCGGGAGAGGCGGATCGTCTTGCCCGAGAAATTCCCTTTACCCAATTAATTTTCGCCCGCCAATTGGTGGTGGTTTCCGATTTATTGCAGAATTTGCCGACGACGGATCGGATTACGCCGATTTTGCAAAAATATCAGGAAGTTTCACCGCACTTAAAGCTACAACAAAGCAGCGAACTTTGGGTGGAAACCGCCGATACCAATGAAGCAAAAGAATTATCCGCATTTTGCCGCAAATTTACCGTGCCTTTGCGGCAGGCATTGAAAAAACAGGGATGGCTGAATTTCAAACAAATTAAGGATAGCGGTATGACTTTGCATTGCCTGTTTGTACGGTCCGACGCCTGTTATGCGGGGTATTCCTATAACCGTAATCATTCGCCCTATTTTATGGGGATTCCCCGGCTGAAATTCCCGACGGAGGCGCCAAGCCGTTCTACTTTAAAATTGGAGGAAGCGATTTTAACCTTCATTCCCCGCGAAGAAGAAAGCAAACGTTTGAACGAAAACATGATCGGTGTAGATTTAGGCGCTTGTCCGGGCGGTTGGACCTATCAGTTGGTTAAACGCGGTTTATTCGTTTATGCGGTAGATCACGGTAAAATGGCGGCTAGCCTGCATGAAACGGGACGAATCGAACATTGCTCCGAAGACGGTTTTAAATTTCAACCGCCGAAACGAAAGAAGGCGGATTGGCTGGTGTGCGATATGGTGGAACAGCCGGGCAGAATTGTGGCATTAATCGGAAAATGGCTGAGTAACGAATGGTGTCACGAAACGATTTTCAATTTAAAGTTACCCATGAAAAAACGTTATACGGAGGTACGGCGGTGTTTACAAAAACTGGCGGACGAATTGACGCAAAGCGGTTTGAAATTCCGTATGCAAGCTAAACATTTATATCATGATCGTGAGGAAATTACGGTACATGTTCGAACTTGGCGCCATTAAGAATACAGTAAAAAGTGCGGTCAAAAAATTAAACGTTTTTCGACCGCACTTTTCTGTTTTAAATGTTCATTTGTTGGAATAAATTCAATTTATCCGGCACTAAATAAACCTGTTCGTTCAACTGATATTGCGCGTCAAGGTAAGCGTTTTTAGTTAAAATAACCTCAATGGGTTGTTCGCTTTGTGCGCTTTGGATTTCTATACGGACGATAAAACCGATGGCATTAATGTGCGTAATTTTACCCGTTGCCAGTGCATTTTCAGCGGAACGTGACAGGGTGAGCTCATAAGGTCGGATGTAAGCTGTAGCCGATTGATTATTCATGGGTTTTGTCATATTTTCACGTTCGTTAATGTGATGGGAAAATTCGCCGATTACCAGTTTCCCTTGGTCGATATGGCCGTGAAATACGTTGACATCGCCGACAAATTGCGTAACAAACGGCGTTTGCGGCGCATGATAAATCCGGGTCGGTTCGCCGATTTGTTCGATTTGTCCTTTATTCATCACCACAATGCGATCGGATACATCCAGCGCTTCGTCCTGATCATGAGTGACAAAAATACTGGTAACGTTCAATTCCTGATGCAAATCACGCAGCCAGCGACGCAGGGTTTTGCGTACCTGCGCATCCAGTGCGCCGAACGGTTCGTCCAATAACAGCACTTTGGGCTGAACCGCCAGAGAACGTGCCAGCGCAATACGTTGCCGTTGTCCGCCGGAAAGCTGATTCGGATAAGATTCCGCCAGCCATTCCAGTTCAATCAATTTCAAAAGTGCGGTCACTTTTTCGTGAATTTCCGCTTCACTCGGACGCGTTTTACGCGGTTTCACCCGCAAACCGAAAGCGATATTGTCGAATACTGTCATATTCTGAAATAAGGCATAATGCTGAAAAACAAATCCCACACCGCGCTCTTTTGCCGATAGACCAGTCACATCACGCCCTTCAAACCAAATACGTCCGCGTTCTGCAAATTCCAGTCCGGCAATGATTCGCAATAAAGTGGTTTTACCGCAACCGCTGGGACCTAACAATGCCGTCAGTTGGTTTTGCTGAAACCGTAAATTAATATTTTTTAAGGCATGAAAACTGCCGAAATATTTTTCTAAATTTTCAATACGGATTGACATTTTGCTTTCCTAAATTCATAAAATACGGTTGTTAAGTTTATGCGTTACGACGGGGTAAGGATTTTACCGTTTTACGCCGTTGCAACCGGCCGATTAAATTTTGACATCCCAGCGTGAACAACGCTAAGGAGGCGAGCAGACCGGCGCAGGCAAAAGCGGCGATAAACCGGTATTCGTTATAACTGATTTCTACATACAGCGGAATGGTATTGGTTAAGCCGCGAATATGACCGGATATCACGCTCACCGCACCGAATTCACCCATGGCACGGGCGTTGCTGAGAATCACGCCGTAAATTAACGCCCATTTTATTTTCGGCAGTGTGACGCTGAAAAATAACGTCCAAGTGTTTGCGCCGAGAATCAGCGCCGCCTGTTCTTCGCTGTTACCTTGCGCCGCCATAGCGGGAATCAAGGATTTTACGATTAACGGAAAGGTCACGAATAACGTGACGATCACAATACTCGGCATAGCGAACACAATACGGAAACCCTGTTCGATAAACCATTTGCCGACCAAGCCGTCTAATCCGAACAGCAATAAAAACATTAAGCCGACAACCACGGGCGAAATGGAAAAGGGTAAGTCTAAAAGTGCGGTCAAAAATGCTTTACCTTTAAAATTAAAGTAGGCGATAGTCCACGCCATCACTACACCGATAAAGACATTCACAGGCAGCACAATCAACGCCACTTTCACCGTTAACCAAATGGCAGCAAGCGCCTCTTCATCGCCGATTGCCCGAATAAACAAATTGAAACCCTGTTCGAAGGCGTAATAGAACACGGTGACTAACGGCGCCAATAAAATTACGGCGAAAAACAGAAAACCGAGTGCGATAAGGCTCCGTTTTTGCCAATCTGGCCGGCGTCGGTTTTTATGCGGCATAGTCGAAATATTCATTATTTTACCTGCGTCATTTTTTTACTGATTTGCCATTGCGCGACGTTAATCAGAAAAATCAAAAGAAAAGAAATGATGATCATCAGTAATGCTACGACCGATGCCCCCTGTACGTCGTAAAGATCCAATTTCGACATGATAATCAACGGTGCAATTTCGGATACCAACGGGACATTACCGGCAATAAAAATCACGGAACCGTATTCGCCGAGGGAACGGGCGAATCCCATACCGGCACCGCTGATAACGGCGGGCAGCAGAACGGGAATAATAATACGGGTCAGCGTTATCCGTTTATTTGCGCCCAAAATAGCGGCGGCTTCTTCATAAGCGGGATCCAGTTTTTCCAATACGGGTTGAACGGCGCGTACTATAAAAGGCAGACTGACAAAAATTAACGCAACGGCAATACCAAGCGGAGTATAAGCGATTTGAATCCCGATTTTGGCCAATAACCCGCCGAATAAGCCTGTCGGTGCGTAAAGGGAAGCCAGTGCGATTCCCGCTACCGCCGTGGGCAGCGCAAAGGGCAGATCAATCAGTGCATTCATCAGACTTTTCCCCCGGAAGTCGTAACGCACCAAAATCCAAGCCAACAGAAAACCGAAAATCAGATTCACCGACGTTGCGAGTAATGCCATTTTAAATGACAACCAAATAGAGGCGATGACCCGTTCACTACCGATAACCGCCCAAATATCAGTGCTGCCGAGCTGTAATGCTGTGGCGATTAACAAGCCTAACGGTAACAGAATCATAGATCCCAGCCATAAAAGCGTAATAGTGATTCCACGTTTGAAAAAAGGTAAAACGGTTCGCATAACTTTGCATACTCCATAAATCGCACAAAAAAATAACCGCACTTTATGCCGGATGCAAAGAACTAAAATTTATTTATTATAACTAAATGTAATATTTAATCGCTTATTTTGGTTGCATATATTCCATTTTATTCTAAGAAATAAATTTTTGTTATTTTTGAATCGGAACATTTTGTTTTATAAATTTCACCGTAACGAATGGGCAATCGCGGAATGTCGCTGGCAAACCTGATATGGAGGACGCAGAGTGAAGAAAATAATTGCAGTTTTTCTTGTGATTTCGGTTACCGTTACCACTTTTGTCGCCTGTTCTTCACATTCGGATAAGCAGGATAAAAAAGTATTGCTGAATGTGGCTTATGACGTCATCCGCGATTTTTACAAAGAATACAATACGGCATTCCGGCAGCAACATCCGCAAATTACGATTTCTCAGTCTCACGGCGGCGCCAGCAAACAGGCGCTGAGCGTGGCAAGCGGTTTACCGGCGGATGTGGTGACGCTTACGCAAGCGAATGATATCGATATGTTGGTGGAAAAAGGATTAATCGCAGCAAACTGGCGGTCGGCGTTACCGGATAATGCTACGCCTTTCGGTTCCGTTATGGTGTTTTTAGTACGCAAAGGCAACCCGAAGAATATTCGGGATTGGGCGGATTTAGCCCGTCATGACGTTAGTACGATTTTCGCCAACCCGAAAACGTCCGCCAACGGGCGTTACGCCTATTTGGCCGCGTTGGCTTATGCGCGACAACGGTTCGGCGACGAACGACAGGTTCACGGGTTTATCGAAAAAATGCTGCGTAATATACCGGTGTTGGAAGCGGGCGCGCGCGGGGCGACCATCTCGTTTACCCGGCGTAATTTGGGCGATGTATTAATCGCACCGGAAAACGAAGCCGCACTTGCCGTGCAAACTTTGGGGCGAGACGACTTTGAGCTGGTTTATCCCGGTTTAACGGCGTACACCCCGGTATTGGTGGCGGAAGTGAATCAAAATAGCAAGATTAACGGCACCCGCGAACAAGTTCAGGCTTACTTGCGGGGATTGTGGTCAGCCGAAGCGCAACAGCTGGCGGCGAAAAATCATTTTCGTCCGAGCGATAAAAAAATATTGAAAAATTTGACCGCACTTTTTCCTGAAATCGAAACCTTCGACGTGAATGAAAAGTTCGGCGATTGGACGACGATTAACCGTATGCATTTTGCCGATAACGCCCTGTTCGACCGGCTTTATATTCAGGCGCAACAAAACGCACAGCAACAAAAAGGAACGAACTAATGCATTATTTTCCCGTATTTGCCGATTTAAATAACCGTCCCGTATTGGTGGTGGGCGGCGGAGGCGTTGCCGCGCGTAAAGTGAATTTATTACTGAAAGCCAATGCGGATGTACGTATTGTGGCGCAAAAATTAAACGCCGAATTGACCGCACTTTTTGAGCTGGGACATATTCTTTGGATTGCCGGAGAATTTAACAGCGAACAGATTCGCAACGTATTTTTAGTGATTGCCGCGACCGATGACGAATACCTGAACGAACGGGTATTCCGGGTGGCGGAAAGTCAGCAGAAGCTGGTTAACGTGGTGGACGATCAAGCGCGTTGCAGTTTTATTTTTCCCTCGATTATCGATCGCAATCCGATTCAAGTCGCCGTTTCCAGCGGTGGCACGGCGCCGGTATTGGCCCGTTTGTTACGGGAAAAATTAGAAGCCTTATTACCGCAACATTTAGGTGCGATGGCGGATATTTCCGGCAAATGGCGACATAAAGTAAAAACCAAACTGAAAACCGTAACCGAACGCCGCCGTTTTTGGGAAAGCCTGTTTAACGGCAGATTCAGTCAATTGCTGAAAAACCGCCAAACAGAAGCGGCAAAAAAAGAATTGGAATTACAACTGGATAAGGATTATCGCGGCGGGTTCGTTTCGTTAGTCGGCGCAGGTCCCGGAGATGCCGGTTTGCTGACGTTGAAAGGTTTGCAGGAGATTCAGCAGGCGGACGTGGTGTTATACGATGCCTTGGTTTCCGACGAGATTTTAGAATTAGTGCGTCGTGATGCAAAATTGGTGTTCGTGGGAAAACGGGCGCAAGGCAAACAAGTGGCGCAGGAGAATACCAATGCGCTGTTAGTGAAATACGCGCAGCAAGGCAAACGCGTGGTGCGTTTGAAAGGCGGCGATCCCTTCGTATTCGGTCGCGGCGGTGAAGAACTGGAAGTATTGGCGGAACGACAAATTCCGTTTTCCGTGGTGCCTGGCATTACGGCGGCAATCGGCGCCACCGCTTATGCGGGTATTCCGCTGACCCATCGCGATTACGCCCAAAGTGCGGTTTTCGTCACCGGTCATCGCAAAGCGAATGCTTCGGACATTGAATGGCAAACCCTGGCACGCAGTAATCAAACATTAGTGATTTATATGGGCACATTGAAAGCCAAGGATATCGCCGAACGTTTACAGCAATTCGGTCGTGCAGGTTCGACACCGATTGCGGTGATTTCTCAAGGCACGCAAGCAAGGCAAAAAACACATATCGGCACTCTGACGGCGTTGGCGGAAATTGCCGAGAATGCGCCGACGCCGGCATTGATTGTAGTGGGCGAAGTGGTGACGTTGCACGACAAATTAGCTTGGTTCGGCGAACAAAAATTTGCCCAAAAACGACCGCACTTTACGTTAGATAGTTTACGGATCGAAAGCGTGGCATAGACGGGATTCAGCCTGTGATAAAAGAATTTAAACAATAAACTAAAGCGGATAATTTGAATGTGGGGAAGCAGATGATTATAAGACCGGAACTATGGCAAATTCCTCGGCCGACAGAAAAGGATTTTGCCGATTTACTCGAAAAAGAAACCGCACTTTTTGAGCGTATTCATGAAATAGCAGAACATCATCAACATGCCAGATTTGCCAGCAGTCTGGCGGCGGAAGATATGGTGATTACCGACGTCATTGCTAAAAGTAACGCAAAAATTAGCGTATTTACCCTGGAAACCGGACGTTTAAATCCTGAAACTCTGGCATTAGTAGAGGCTGTGAAAAACGTCTATCCCGATTTGGATTTCCAATTATTCCACCCTGTCTCCGCCGTTGCGGAAAAATATGATCGCGAAAAGGGCCGGTTTGCATTCTATGAAAGTGTGGAATTGCGCCGCGAATGTTGTTATATCCGCAAAATCGAGCCGCTTAACCGCGCGCTTAAAAACGCCGATTGCTGGTTGACGGGGCAACGCCGCGAACAGTCCGTAACCCGTACGGAATTGGCTTTCCGCGAACAGGACCGCGTCCGCGGTATTGACAAATACAACCCGATTTTTGACTGGCATGAAATCGATGTATGGGCATACATTCTTAAGCACAATATTCCTTACAACGAATTGTATAAACAAGGCTGTCCGAGCATCGGTTGCGAACCTTGCACCAAACCCGTCAAACAGGGCGAAGATATCCGCGCCGGACGCTGGTGGTGGGAAAACAAAGACAGCAAAGAATGCGGACTGCATAAATAGTAAAAATTTAACCGCACTTTGTGGTGTTGATGATTCCCCGTCTGAGACGCCTGCGCGGCTTGAAATTTTTAGGAAAATAAGCTTGTTTGAGCGAAGCGGGTTTACTTATTTTCCGTAAAGAAAATTTCAATCAAGCGAAGAAAAGCGGTGAAGCCGGGGTGTGTTTCTTTTGCCAACTTTGCTTTGCTCAAGAAAAGCAAAGTTGGTCGCCATTGGCGAAAACAAATTCAATCAAATAAGAGAATTAAAAAAATAAAAGGATTAACAATGACAACACAAAACAAAATCGAAAACGGACATCTCGATTGGCTGGAAGCCGAATCGATTTACATTATTCGCGAAGTAGTCGCCGAATGCAGTAATCCGGCATTGCTGTTTTCCGGCGGTAAGGATTCCGTCGTGTTGCTGGCGCTTGCCCGTAAGGCTTTTCAGTTGGAAGGTCGCGATTTAGTGTTGCCGTTCCCGCTTGTTCATATCGATACGGGGCATAACTATCCGGAAGTGATTCGATTCCGCGACGAACAGGTGAAAAAACTGAACGCACGTTTGGTGGTGGGTCATGTGGAAGATTCTATTGCCAAAGGTACGGTGGTGTTACGTAAAGAAACCGACTCCCGTAATGCGGCGCAAGCGGTGACGTTGCTGGAAACTATTGAAGCCAATAGCTTTGACGCCTTAATGGGCGGTGCCCGCCGTGACGAAGAAAAAGCCCGGGCCAAAGAACGCATTTTCTCGTTTCGCGATGAATTCGGCCAATGGGATCCGAAGGCGCAGCGTCCGGAATTATGGTCGCTTTATAACGGCAAAATGCACAAAGGCGAAAATATGCGGGTATTCCCGATTTCCAACTGGACGGAACTCGACATTTGGCAATATATCGAACGGGAGAATCTGGAATTACCGCCGATTTATTACGCTCATCAACGGGAAGTAGTGGAACGCAACGGATTATTCGTGCCGGTAACGCCGTTAACGCCGAAACAACCCGGCGAACAAAGTGAAATTCGTTCCGTGCGTTTCCGCACTGTAGGCGACATTAGCTGCACTTGTCCGGTGGCAAGTACCGCCGCTACGCCGGCAGATATTATCAAAGAAACCGCCGTCACCGAAATTTCGGAACGCAGTGCTACCCGGATGGATGATCGCGCCTCGGAGGCGGCCATGGAACAGCGTAAAAAACAGGGTTATTTTTAACCGCACTTTTAATGATCGTAGGGGCGGAGTTTATCTCCGCCCAAAACCGAGTGAATATTACGGGCGAGGATAAAACTCGTCCCTGAGAAGGAATAAAATATATGAGCAACCTAAACCAATTCGCCCCATTACGTTTCATTACCGCCGGCAGCGTAGACGACGGCAAAAGTACTTTAATCGGCCGCTTACTGTATGACAGTAAAGTGCTGCTGAGCGATCAATTACTCAGTCTGAATAAATCCAAAAACAACGGTGAAGCCATTGATTTTTCCGTTCTTACCGACGGTTTGGAAGCGGAGCGCGAGCAAGGCATCACTATTGACGTCGCATATCGTTATTTCTCAACGGCAAAACGTAAATTTATCATCGCCGATACGCCGGGACACGAGCAATATACCCGCAATATGGTCACCGGCGCTTCAACCGCTAATGCGGCGGTAGTGCTAATTGACGCTACACAGTTGGATTTCAGCGGGACCGAAGTGGAATTGTTGCCGCAAACCAAGCGCCATTCTGCGATTCTGAAACATCTGCGTTGTCCGCATATCATCGTGGCGGTAAATAAAATGGATTTATTGGATTTTGATGAAAACAAATTCAACGCCATTACCCAAGCCTACCAAAAATTAGCGCAACAACTGGGGTTAAAGGACGTGTTGTTTGTACCGGTTTCCGCATTACAGGGCGACAATATCGTGCATAAAAGCGACCGCACTTCTTGGTATCAAGGCGAACCCTTGCTCACTATTTTAGAAAATTTACCGACGGACGACGAGCAATCGGAAAACGCGACAGATTTTCATTTTCCGGTGCAATCGGTTTTACGTTTAGACCAAGATAAAGCGGATGATTTCCGCGGTTATCAGGGGCGTATCGAAGCGGGACAAATCGGAGTCGGAGAGCAAATCCGCATTGAACCGAACGGTTTGGAAAGTTCCGTAACGGAAATTTATGCGCCGAACGGTTTGGTACAAAGCGCCAAAGTGGGCGAGCAAGTCACCGTTCGCTTAGCGGACGATATTGATATTTCGCGCGGTGATACGTTTGTCGCCGTAAATTCGCCGACGGTTTCAACCAAACAACTCACGGCGACTATTTGCTGGTTCGACCAACGCGCCCTTAACCCTGCACGTAAATACCTGCTTAAACAAGGCACGCAAACCGTCTTCGCCAAAGTAAATGAAGTGGAACAAATTTTAGATTTAAAAACCTTGCTTAACGACAGCGATGCCGACCAAGTAAAAATGAACGATATCGCCCAAGTGCGAATCGGTTTACAGAAACCGATCACCGCTACGTCTTATGCAAAAAACAAAGCGACAGGCGCATTCATCTTAATCGACGAGGCCACTTACCACACCGTCGCCGGTGGCATGATTCTACAAAACTAAACCAAAAACGACCGCACTTTTGTTCATGACGCTCAGTATAAACCGGGTCCCGTCTGAGCTTCCTGAGCGACTTGAAATTTTTAGGAAAATAAGTTTGTTTGAGCGAAGCGAGTTTACTTATTTTCCGTTAAAAAATTTCAACAAAAGCGAAGAAAAGAAGTGAAGTCGGGTGTACTTTCTTTTGCCTACTTTTCCTTGTACAGGCAAAGAAAAGTAGGTCGCCCAAGCGGGCGAAACCCGATATTGATTCATGAGAAAGTTTGAAATTAAAAAATACATTGTGGGAAAACACCAATATGTCAAACACAACAAACCCTCTACCGCCGGAAACCGAACAGTTACTGGCAACACTTAACCCGATTCAGCTGGCATGGCTTTCCGGTTATGCCTGGGCGAAGGCGCAAGGCGCCGATGCCCAAAGTGCGGTCGGTTTTACGCAAGTTTTAAGTACGCCGACAGCGGAACCGCTGAAAGTGACGGTGCTTTCCGCTTCGCAAACCGGTAATGCCAAATCTGTAGCAAACAAACTGGCGGATCGCTTAAAAGCGGAAGGCGTGAATGTTAATCGCGTATCCCTGCAAGACTATAAAGCGAAAAATATCGCTGCTGAGAAACTGGTGCTGTTAGTGACTTCCACCCAAGGTGAAGGCGAGGCGCCGGAAGAAGGCGTTGTGTTGCTGAAATTGCTGAACGGCAAGAAAGCACCGAAATTAGACGGTTTACAATTTGCCGTTTTAGGCTTAGGCGATAGTTCTTACCCGAATTTTTGTCAGGCGGGCAAGGATTTCGATAACCGATTCGCCGCTTTAGGCGGTAACCGTTTGTTGGAACCGGGCTTGGCGGATTTGGATTTTCAGGCGACAGCGGATAAATGGATCGATGACATTACGGCGATTGTGAAAGAAAAAGCCGCCGCTTCCCAACCCGTAGCGGTTTCGACTTCAGCCGGCGCGGCAAAACCGTTGATTGAATCTCAATACAATAAAGAGAATCCTTTTCCGGCAACCTTAATCACTAATCAGCGTATTACGGATAAAAGTGCGGAAAAAGACGTACGTCATTTGGAATTGGATCTTGCCGGTTCGAATTTAAGTTATCAACCCGGTGACGTGTTAGGCGTGTATTTCGAAAACGATCCGGCTTTGGTGGCGGAAATTCTGGCAGCGGTCGGTTTGAAAGGGGATGAAGAAGTCTCAGTGGACGGAAAATCATTCGATATTTCCACCGCACTTCAAACCGAACTGGAGCTTACGCAAAACACCACTGGCTTTGTGAAAAGTTATGCGGAACTTGCCGATAATGCGGCACTGAATGCCATTGTAGCGGACGGCGAAAAATTGCAGGCGTTGGTACAAAATACGCCGATTGCGGATGTGTTAAACGAATTCCCGACAACTATGTCGGCGGATGCACTGGTGAATTTATTGCGTCCGATTACGCCGCGTTTGTATTCCATTGCGTCATCGCCGGCGGAAGTGGGCGAGGAAGTGCATTTGAGCGTGGGTGTGCTTCGTTTCGAACATAACGGGAAAGCCCGTTCCGGCGCAGCGTCGGGCTACTTGGCGGAGCGCGTGGAAGAAGACGGTAAGGTACGTGTGTTTGTAGAGCATAACGATAATTTCCGGTTACCGCAGGACAACAGCAAACCGATTATTATGATCGGTTCCGGCACAGGGATTGCACCGTTCCGTTCTTTTATGCAACAACGTGCGGCGGATGTCGCGGAAGGCAAAAACTGGTTGATTTTCGGTAATCAGCACTTTGCTCTTGATTTCTTGTATCAAGCGGAATGGCTGCAATTCGCCAAAGACGGTTTTTTAAATAAATACAGTTTCGCCTGGTCGCGCGATCAAAAAGAAAAAATCTACGTACAGCATAAAATTCGTGAAAACGCCGCTGATATTTGGCAATGGATTAAGGACGGCGCTTACATTTATGTGTGCGGTGATGCCGCTCGAATGGCGAAAGACGTAGATAAAGCCTTATTAGAGGTGATTGCCGGACAAGGCAACTTAAGCGGGGAAGAGGCGGAAGAATTTCTTGACAGCTTACGCGAAGACAAACGTTATCAGCGTGATGTGTATTAATGTAATACGTTGATGGGAAAATTTAATAGGGCGGGCGGAAGCCTGTCTTACGAAAGAATAATGAAAATTTCGGAGTGAACAACATGACAGATTCAACGAAACAAAAAGGTTTGGAATGGCAAAAACAAGGGCTTTCGGACAACGAACGCCTGAAAGCCGAAAGTAACTTTTTGCGCGGAACCATTTTAGATGATTTGGAAGACGGATTGACCGGCGGGTTTAAAGGCGATAATTTTCAAATGATTCGTTTCCATGGTATGTACGAACAGGATGATCGCGATATTCGTGCCGAACGTGCGGATGAAAAGCTGGAAGCGCGCAAATTCATGTTGTTACGTTGCCGTTTACCGGGCGGAATAATTAAACCGGCGCAATGGATTGAAATTGATAAATTCGCCCGCGATAATAACTATTATCAGTCGATTCGTTTAACCAACCGTCAGACTTTCCAGTATCACGGCGTGCCGAAAACCAAGTTACAGGAAATGCACCGTTTACTGCATAAATTGGGCTTGGATTCTATTGCTACGGCGTCGGATATGAACCGTAACGTATTGTGTTCTTCCAATCCGGTTGAATCGGAATTACATCAGGAAGCTTACGAGTGGGCGAAGAAAATTTCCGAACATTTATTGCCGCGTACCAACGGCTATTTAGATGTATGGATTGCCGGCAAAAAGGTGCAGAGTTCCGACAGTTTTCTCGGGCAGGAAGACGAACCTATTTTAGGTAAAACTTACTTGCCGCGTAAATATAAAACCGCAGTAGTTCTGCCGCCGCTTAATGATGTGGATATGTACGGTAATGACATGAACTTCGTCGGCATTCAGGATGAAGCGGGTAAACTGGTCGGGTTTAATGTGTTAGTGGGCGGCGGGCTTTCTTTCGAACACGGTAACACCAAAACTTATCCGAATGTCGCCTTGGAATTGGGTTATATTCCGGTGGAACAAACGCTGAAAGCGGCGGAATGTATTGTGACTACTCAACGTGATTTCGGCAACCGGGCGGATCGTAAAAATGCGCGTTTGCGTTACACATTGCAAAATATGACGTTAGACGGTTTCCGTGAAGAAGTGGAACGTCGCATGGGTTTTAAATTCGAATCGATTCGTCCTTTCGAATTTACCGAACGCGGCGACCGCATCGGCTGGGTGAAAGGTATTGACGACAAATGGCATTTAACCTGCTTTATCGAAAGCGGGCGTATTACGGATAAACCGGGAAAACCGTTAATGACGGGAATGCTGGAACTCGCCAAAGTACACACAGGCGATTTCCGCATTACGGCGAACCAAAATATTATCATTGCCAATGTAGCGGAAGAAGACAAACAACGAATTGAAGATATCGCCCGCGAATACGGATTAATAGGTAATATCAGTAAATTGCGTGAAAATTCCATGTCTTGCGTATCTTTCCCCACTTGTCCGTTGGCCATGGCGGAATCGGAACGTGCGTTGCCGGAATTTATCGACGAACTGGATAACATTATGGCGAAACACGATGTGGCGGACGATTATATTGTCACTCGTATTACCGGTTGCCCGAACGGATGCGGACGAGCTATGTTGGCGGAAATCGGTTTAGTGGGAAAAGCGATTGGTCGTTATAATTTGCACCTCGGCGGTGACCGTCCCGGTACCCGCATTCCGCGGATGTACAAAGAAAACATCACGTTGCCGGAAATTCTGGCGGAATTAGACGGTTTAATCGGACGTTGGGCGAAAGAACGTAATTCGAACGAAGGTTTCGGCGATTTCGTTATTCGTGCGGGCATTATCAAACCGGTGGTGAATGCCGTAGTGGATTTTTGGGATGCGAATTTAATTCCGACAGTCACGGCTTAAAGAAAATTTTTGTCATGAAGCGAAATATCGCCCAGTCCTTATTTTAACTAAGGGTAGGGCGATATTTTTTATGTCTTCGATTTTCTTCGAATAACCAAAGGATTTGTAACTAACTTTGCTGACATTCCAACCAAGGTACGGCTGTTCCCTGACGGTTTTTGTAGTATACCGAACTACGTTCGCCGGCAATTAAGTTAATATAAGAACCTTGAATAGGATGATATGAACGATAGGTTACTTCAAAACGAGACGCTTGAGCATTAAGCGGTTTGTTTTCAATGTGATCAAAAGGTTCGGCTTTGCCGTTATCTAACTGAAAATAAATCCCGAAATTTCCCTTTAACCGGCTTTCTCTCGAAAGAGGGAAATAGGTGGATAAATAAGATTCCGAACCCGTTTCAAAATTATTGCAAGTGTAATAATAATGTTTGTATCGGGTTGGATTTTGAAGTTCCGCCTGACTGATGTCGTCTTTTAGATAACCTGTTTTCGCTTCTTTTGCCGGTTGGGTATGAGTACAAGCGAATAAAGTTGTGAGCGCAGAGGTGAATAAGACAAGTTTGATTTTGTTCATAGATACAATTCCGATAAAACGATAACACCGATTTGAATGGACTATGATAGATCAAATCGTTGATAGCGCAAGTGTTCAGGAAAACTATTCATAAAATCTATCCTAATGCTATTGCAATGGATTATTCTCAATTACGATTGTAAAACGGGCGGGGTTTATTTCCCGCCCGGAAATGTCCAAAAAATAGCACTTAGACAATGATGAACTATGAAGAAAGAAGAAAATTTATTTAAAAATAAATTTATTCCTTCTTCAACAAAAACACGCCGTGTTTTGCCAGATGGACGAAGCCTTGGGTCATGTCCGGATTAAAGTCGTCCGGGCGGGCGTTAACCAGTAAATTTCTTCCGCCCCAATCGGCGACGACTTCCCAGTGGTTACCCATATAAACCGCCGATTTAACGGTACAGGCTTGGCTCGGTTCGCCTTCGGTTTTTAAGCTGACGGCTTCTGGACGAATGCCGACCAAACAATCGCCTTCCGCTACGTTAAACTGCTCTGCTTGCGGTAATTCTAACCGGTAGCCGTTAACGGTGACGTTACCTTGCGCCAGTTTACCTTCGAAAATGCTGCTTTCGCCCATAAAGTTGGCTAAGAACAGGGAGTTCGGGCGTAAATAGAGTTCTTTCGCCGGTGCTTTCTGCATGATTTTTCCTTTATGCATTACGATGACTTCATCGGAAACGGCGAAGGCTTCGGTTTGATCATGGGTCACATAAAGAGAAGTAATGCCCAACTGTTGCTGTAGTTCGCGAATTTTTTCCCGCATAGAACGGCGCAAGTTAGCGTCCAGGTTACTGAGCGGTTCGTCGAATAACAGCACTTTCGGTTTTAATACCAAGGCGCGCGCTAAGGCGACGCGTTGTTGTTGACCGCCTGAAATTTGATCCACAAAGCGATCTTCAAAACCGGCTAAATCCACCAATTCCAAGGCTTCTTTCACTCGTTTTTGACGTTCTTCCGAATTCACTCCCTGCATACGTAAGCCGTAACCGACGTTATCGCCGATGGACATGTGCGGGAAAAGGGCGTAGGACTGGAACACGATACAAATGTCGCGGTTTTGAATGGACGATTTAGTCACGTCTTCACCGTCAATGAAAATTTGTCCCGATGTCGGATTTTCCAATCCGGCGACCAAGCGCAAAACGGTGGTTTTACCGCAGCCGGAAGGACCGAGCAAAGTCACCATTGTGCCGCGCTTGATAGTTAAATCTAAATCATCGATAACGGTTACTTTACCGAAAGATTTGGTGATATTTTTTAAAACTAAAAAATCGTCGTTTTTTGTTGTCATAATTTGGTACTGCCTGTGTAGGGTGCGTGTTTATGCACCGATTTCTATTCCGTAGGGGCGGTTTGCATACGCCCGTTCAGTTTATTTATCGGAGTGTACGCGTTGTACACTCATAAAAGTGCGGTCAAAATTTAATTCATTTTTTTCGCTTTCGAACGTGAAATTCGGGTATCGCCCACAATCCAGTCGAAGAACAGGATGATCGTCATCATCACTACGATAAGGATTGAACCGTAAGCAATGGCGACACCGTATTCGCCGTCTTCTACGCGGTTTAAGATATAGGCGGTGGCAACCCGGGTGTCCGCCGTCACCAAGAAGATAATGGCGCTGACGGTTGTCATGGCGCGCACGAAGCTGGTGACTAACGCAGACAATAACGCCGGTTTCAGCAGTGGGAACACGATAAACCAAATGGTTTTCAGGGAGCTGCCTTTCAGAGAAAGAGACGCTTCATCCAGCGATTTATCCAACTGTCCAAGACCTGCGATAGCGGCGCGCATACCGATTGGCAAATCGCGCATCACCATGGAAATAATGATGATAATACCGGTACCGGTGATGTACATCGGCGCGTTGTTAAAGGCTAAGATGTAGGATACCCCGGCGACGGTTCCCGGCACCGCGAAGCAGAGCATGGTTAAGAATTCCAGTGTTTTTTTGCCTTGGAAATCTTTGCGCACCACAATGTAGGCGATCAACAAACCGAACAGTGCTGTCAGCGGCGCGGCGATTCCTGCGTAAAGCATGGTGTTTAACAGTGACGGCCATGCCCCGTCGCTGAACCCTTGACCGAACATCAGTTCATAGTTGCGGGTGGTTAAGGTGTAATCCACGCCCCAGTTCACGGTGAAGCTGCCGTAGAAAATACTGCCGTACAGCGCCAGATTGAAAATCACCCAAAATACGAGCATGCCGATGATAGTCCATTTCAATCCGATCGGCAGATCCTGCACATCACCGCGGTAAGATTTACCCGAAACCGTCACATAAGAACGGTTGCCGATCCACATATATTGCACCACGAAAATCAACAATGAGAAGATCAGTAACATAGAACCCAGTGTACTTGCCGAGGCGTAGTCAAGCTGAGAACCGGCAATATAGAAATAGATTTGGGTGGCGATCACGTCGAAACTACCGCCTAACACTAACGGATTACTGAAGTCTGCCAGCGATTGTACAAACACGATTAAAAACGAATTCGCCAAAGCAGGGCGGAGCAACGGAAAAATAATGTTATAGAAAGTTTGGTAACGGTTTGCCCGCAAAGTGTAAGAGGCTTCTTCGATAGACGGATGAATGGATTTTAAAGCACCGTCTAAAATCATAAAAGAAATCGGTGCGAAGGCAAGAATCTGCGCAATGGCGATTCCGTTAAAACCGTAGAGCCAGTTTTGGTTGGTGAAACCGAAATATTCGGATAAAAATTCGGTTACATAACCGGAACGACCAAGCATTAAGGTTACTCCTAAACCGACGACGAACGGCGGTGTGACGATAGGTAAAATCGAGAAAATTTTACCGATAAATGCCGTGCGTTTTGCAATTCGAGTGGTGTAAAGGGCGAAGGCTAAACCGAAAATGGTGGAAACCACGCCCACAAAACCGGATAACGCAAGTGAGTTGGTGATGACGCGGATAATATAGTTTTGGCTTAGAATATGCAGCACTTGCTGCGGTGCAAAGGTGTCGCCGTCGTAGAACATGGAGATTAAAATCGCCATGGTCGGATATACGATAAAGAAGAAAATCAACAAAACAATCGTAAGTAATGACGCGATAATAAATTTATCGCCCTGCATGACTTTAAGTTTCGCCAATGCAAAAGTCGCAAGTGCGGTCAAGGTTACGATTAAAATGATAACCGAATACCCCATCGATACTTTGAAAATCGTGGCGGTTACAAAAATAAACAGCGTGACGGCGGCTATAAGCCATAATTCCGTCTTAGCCTGCGTCGATGGAGACAGCCCCAGTCTCGGTGTAATGAAAAAACCGAGTAACGGCAAAAACCATAAAATGGTCAGGTTGACGGAAGACCAGCCCATGGCTTGGTAAAATTCGTCGGAGGTACTTTCCAGCAAACCGTAGTCGAGGGCTTGAGAAGGCAGAATTAAAAAGGCAAGAACGGATAATCCTATCCAAAAATTTGCCGTTTGAATAAAAGGTATTTTTGCGGAATTCATACAACCTCGCAATGTTCAAGGAAATTATGGGCATATTGCTATGCCCGAATTATATAAAGTGCGGTGAATATCGGGCTTATTTTGCCAATTTTACCTCATTCACCCACTTGGTAATCAAGCGTTTGCGTAATTCGCTCGAGCCGTATTTATCAAAATCATAATTGATTAAATTAATGGACTTAAAATCTAACGCATAAGGAGATTGTTTTGCTTGGCTGTTGGTTAAAATTTGGTGTGTTTCACCTTTTTGCCAAGAAAGTTCCTGCGCTTCTTTAGATAATGCCCAATCCACAAATTTTTTCGCATTTTCAAGGTTACGCGCGCCTTTAATAATACTTACGCCGCCGATTTCGTAACCGGTGCCTTCACAAGGCACCACCAGTTCGACCGGTGCGCCTTTTTCTTTTTCCAGAGAATGTTCGTGTAAAAAACCAATACCGACGGAGGCTTCGCCGCGAGCGGTGTTACGCGTTGCGGTATTACCCGATTTGGTGTATTGCGACACATTTTTGTGTAATGCTTTTAAATACGTATAGGCTTTATCTTCTCCCCAAAGCTGTATGAAGGTAGCCAGCGCAGTGTAAGCCGTACCTGAACTTTGCGGATCTGCCGTTTGAATTTCATTTTTCAAGCGCGGATCGGTCAAATCTTTCCAGCATTTCGGTACCGGAATGTTGAGTTTCGCCAGGCGTTCGGTGTTTACGCCGAAACCTAATACGCCTAAATAAACGGCTGAAGAATAATTACCTTTTATTTTGGCGGGATCTTTCAATTCATCCGGAATATACTGTAAATTCGGTGATTTATAAGGCACGAGTAAACCCATTTCGCCGGCTTGACTATGAGGATCAAGCGTACCGCCATACCACACATCGCCTTGCGGATTAGCTTTTTCAGCATCGATTTTGGCTAAAATAGATCCGGTTCCGCCACGGATAAAACTGGTTTTAATTCCTGTTTTTTTCTCGAAGGCCAACGTTTCTTGCTCGCACATGGTATTCTGGGCGGAACAATAGACTACGACACGTCCGCTATCGGCAGAAACATTTTGGCTAAATATTAAACTTCCTAACAAAGCCGTAGAAAGCGATAAAGCAATTTTTGAGATTTTCATAGGCTTTTCCCTTGAAAGTGATGGGAAATTGACCGCACTTTAAGCAAAGTGCGGTCAAAAAAACAAATGTTTTACAATCAATTTGCGAGTTTCACTTCTTGAACCCATTTTTCGATTAAGCGTTTACGTTCGTCTGCAGAACCGTATTTCTCAAAATCGTAATTGATGAGTTTTAATTTGGTCGGATCAAACGCCGTCGGTGATTGCTTGGCTTTGGTATTGGTTAAAGTCTGGTGTGAGTTACCTTTTTGCCATGTCGTTTCCTGGCCTTCGGCGGAAAGTACGTAATCTACGAATAGTTTGGCATTGTCCAAATTACGCGCGCCTTTAATGATGCTTAAACCGCCCAACTCATAACCGGTTCCTTCGCAAGGCACCACCATTTCGATTGGTGCACCGGCTTTTTTCTGAACCGCGTAATCGTGCAGGAATCCGATACCGACGGTCGCTTCGCCGCGCGCCGTGCTGTTGGACGGCGTAATGCCGGATTTGGTATATTGCGAAATGTTCGGATGTAACTCTTTGAAGTATTTGAAGGTAGCGTCTTCCCCCCAAAGTTGTACGAAAGTGGCGATGGCTACATAAGCGGTGCCTGAACTTTGTGGATCGGCTATTTGAATTTCGTTTTTCAAACGCGGATCAGTTAAGTCTTTCCAGCATTTCGGTACTTCTTTAATGCCTAACTTGGCTAGCCGTTCGGTATTGACGCCAAAACCTAAAATCCCCATATAAATAGCGGAAGCGTAATTGCCTTTTATTTTAGCGGGATCTTGGAAGTTCGGCATGACGTTGTCGATTTCTTTAGAACGGTAAGCCTGTAACAGGCCTAGTTCTGCCGCCTGCGCCTGAGGATCGAAGGTACCGCCGTACCATACATCCGCCTGCGGATTATTTTTTTCCGCTTCTATTTTAGCGAACGTACTACCGGAACCGTTACGGATAAAGGCGGTTTTGACGTTATATTTTCGTTCGAAAGATTTGGTTACCGCTTCGCACATTTCATTGGTAGCACTACAGTAAACCGTTAGACGTCCTTTTGCTTCGGCATGCGCGGAAAGCATTAAACCGGCGCTTAACAGTGCGGTCGATATAGCGAGAGAAAGTTTTTTATATTTCATAGAAACTCCGATTTTGAGTGAATACGAATTGAAATTGGCAACATATTATAGGATTTCGAAAATAAATACCGTGAACTAGCTCACAAAAATTGATTTAAAGTGCGGTCGGATTTCGAGTAAAATACGGCGCATTAATTTTTCCATTTAAATGAATGATTCTCATGAAACCCATATTCCTTGAACTGCGTCATTTAAAAACCTTGCTGGCATTAAAAGAAACGGGTTCGGTTTCTTTGGCGGCACAACGGATTTACCTGACTCAATCGGCACTTTCTCACCAAATTAAAGCCTTGGAAGAACAATACGGTTTGCCGTTGTTCGAACGCAAAAGTAATCCGTTGCGGTTTACCGCTGCCGGCGATCGGTTAATCCAACTGGCTAACGATATTTTGCCGAAAGTAGTCGCGGCGGAACGGGATCTTTCCCGGGTGAAGCAGGGCGAAGCGGGGGAATTGCGTATCGCGGTGGAATGTCACACCTGTTTCGACTGGCTGATGCCGGCAATGGACGGTTTTCGTCAGCATTGGCCGTTAGTTGAACTGGATATCGTGTCGGGGTTTCATACGGATACGGTGGGACTATTGTTAACCCATAGGGCGGATTGGGCGGTGGTGTCGGAAATCGAAGAAAATGACGACATCATACATAAACCGCTGTTTTCCTATGAAATGGTGGGATTATGTGCGAAAGATCATCCGTTGGCGAATAAAGATATATGGGAAGCGGAAGATTTTGCCGAACAAACCTGGATTACTTATCCCGTGCCGGACGATATGCTGGATTTATTACGTAAGGTGCTGAAACCGGCAGGGGTTAATCCGCAGCGACGCACCAGTGAACTGACCATTGCCATCATTCAACTGGTCGCCAGTAAACGCGGGGTGGCGGCAATGCCGTTTTGGGCGGCCAAACCCTATTTGGATCGCGGTTACGTCGTGGCGCGCAAGATTACCCGCCAAGGGCTGCAAAGTAATCTGTATTGCGCCTACCGCAAAGAAGATGCGGAAAGCGCCTATCTTGACGATTTTTATGAAACGGTAAAAACGCAAAGTTTTTCAACCTTGCCGGGGTTGTCGGTTTTGGAGTTGTAATGGCAAGTCGAACACAAATTTTTGCCGCGGCAAAAGCGGCATTTCCTTATTCCCTGCCGATGTTGGCGGGATTTTTGTTTTTAGGAATTTCTTACGGCGTGTACATGCAGGCGTTAGGATTCGGCGTATTGTTTCCTCTGTTTATGGCGGCACTGATTTATGCCGGTTCGGTGGAATTTATCGTTGCCACGGCTCTGGTTGCGCCTTTCGCGCCTATCAGCACATTATTAGTCACCTTAATGGTAAGCGGGCGACAAGTGTTCTACGGTATTTCCATGCTGGAAAAATACGGTGCTTATGTAGGCAAAAAACGTTGGTATTTGATTATGGCGTTAGTGGATGAAGCTTTTTCGTTGAATTATATGGCAAAGATCCCTGCCGGCATCGACAAAGGCTGGTATTATTTCTGGGTTAGCCTGTTCCTGCATATTTACTGGATTTCCGGTGCGGTACTGGGCAATGTATTCGGTAATATTCTGCCGATTAATCTGCAAGGCGTGGAATTTGCCATGACGGCGTTATTTATCGTGATTTTTGCAGAAAACTGGATGAACGAAAAAGTACATGACAGTTCCTTGATGGGGTTGGGCATCACGTTATTTTTCTTGCTGACAATAGGGAAAGAACACTTCCTGATTCCGACATTATTCGCTATTCTGGCGGTACTGACTTTCAGACGTAACAAGCTGGAAAGTAAAATCGTTCGTTTGGAAAAGGTGGAGTAAATGACATTAAGCCAACAAATCATTACCATCGCCATGGGCGTTATCGGTGTGCATTTTTGCCGCCTCCTGCCTTTTTGGGTTTTTCCGGCAAACCGCCCGATTCCGCAGTATATCCGTTACTTAGGCAAAGTGCTGCCTGCCGCGATGTTCGGTATGCTGGTGATTTACTGTTTTAAGGATATCGATCTGTTAACGGGTTACCACGGCATTCCGAATTTCATTGCCGGCGCGGTGACTTTAGCCCTGCACTTATGGAAGAAAAATATGTTCCTGTCCATGGCGGCAGGGACGGTTTTATATATGGTTTTGGTGCAAGCCGTATTTGTGACTGTATAAAGTGCGGTCGGATTTTGCGATGTTTTTTCGCTATAAAATTAAATATATAATTGATTTAAAAGAAAAATTCATTTTTTCTACCTAGATCAAGTAATTTCTTGTTTTATACTTGCTCATCCTCACGGGCTCTTTTACAATAGATTCAATTTTCGTTTACCGAGCTTGTGTGCCTAAGTTCTTCCGGTTATCCGGCGCGGAATAAGGCAGCAACGCCAGCGATGCGGTTTATCGCTCAGGGATCCGTTGGAAACAGTTGGTCCTACCGATTTTTGTAAAGGTATTCAATGCAATCTATTCCTGTGAAAAATGCCGGCGATCGTCTTGTGGATGCGTACCGGCGTACCTATTATTATCTGCGCCTGTCGATTACGGACGTGTGTAATTTCCGTTGTAATTACTGTCTGCCCGACGGCTATCATCCCTCGCACGAGCGCGATAAATTTCTCACAGTGGATGAAATTCGGCGTGCGGTATCTGCTTTTGCGGCAATGGGAGCGCAAAAAGTGCGGATTACCGGCGGCGAGCCTACTTTACGCAAAGATTTCCTGCAAATTACGGAAAATATCACCGCACTTGACGGTATTCGACATGTCGCGCTTACCACTAACGGCTATCGTATGGCACAAGATGTCGGGGCTTGGAAGCAAGCGGGAATTTCCTCCATCAATGTCAGTGTGGACAGTCTTGATCCGCGCATGTTTTATCAAATTACCGGCGAGAACAAATTCACTGAAGTCATGCGCGGAATCGATCGCGCCTTTGAAGCGGGTTATCGTAAAATCAAAGTCAATTCCGTGCTGATGAAAGATCTTAACGAACGGGAGTTTGACAAGTTTCTGGCATGGGTGAAAGACCGCCCGATTCAAATGCGCTTTATCGAGTTAATGCAGACCGGCGAAATGGACGCATTTTTCCGGTGTCATCATCTTTCCGGTCAAGTGCTGGCGGAAAAACTAATTCGCGACGGCTGGCAGTTACAATCGAAAGGCATAACGGACGGACCGGCAAAAGTATTCCGACATCCGGACTATGTAGGCGAAATCGGTTTGATTATGCCTTATGAACCGGATTTCTGTGCAAGTTGTAATCGCCTGCGGGTGTCGGCGAAGGGAAAACTACATCTTTGCCTGTTCGGCGAAGAAGGTATCGATTTGCGTGATTTGTTACAAAGAGACGATCAGCAATCTCTTTTACAAGCACGTTTATTCGCAGCGTTACAGGGTAAACGGGAACATCATTTCCTGCACCGGGGCGACAGCGGTATACGCAAAAATTTATCAACAATCGGTGGTTAACGGATAGCATGACAGAATTAACTCATATCAATCAAAACGGCGAAGCTAACATGGTGGACGTGTCCGGTAAACAGGACACGGTGCGCGAAGCGCGCGCGGAAGCTTTTATCGGCATGAACGCGGAAACGCTGCAAATGATTATGTCGGGCAATCACCATAAAGGCGATGTGTTCGCCACCGCCAGAATCGCCGGTATTCAGGCGGCTAAACGCACTTGGGAATTAATTCCGTTGTGCCATCCGTTATTGTTGTCAAAAGTCGAGGTGAATTTGACCGCACTTCCCGAAAGCAATCAGGTTCGCATTGAAAGTTTGTGTAAATTAACGGGCAAAACCGGGGTTGAAATGGAAGCTTTAACTGCGGCGAGTGTTGCAGCGTTAACCATTTACGATATGTGCAAAGCGGTACAAAAAGATATGGTGATTTCACAGGTGCGCCTGCTTGAAAAGTGCGGTGGAAAATCGGGACATTTTGTGGCGGCGTAAGGATTGAGTATGATTAAGGTTTTATTTTTTGCCCAAACCCGAGAGATTATCGGCGTGGCGTCAACGGAAGTGGGCGATGAATTCCAAACAGCCGAACAGATTCGCCGGCATCTTGCCGAGCGGGGAGAACGTTGGGCGTTAGCTTTGCAGGCGGGAAAACTGCTGGTGGCGGTGAATCAAACCTTGGTTCCGTTGGAAAGTGCGGTAAAATCCGGTGATGAAATCGCCTTTTTCCCACCGGTGACGGGAGGCTGATATGGCGGATATTCGCATTGCGGTGCAGGAAGCGGAATTTGATCAAAACGCCGAATATCGTTGGTTATCGGAAAATCATTCCATCGGTGCGACGACGATTTTTGTGGGCAAAGTCCGTGAGATGAATTTAGGCGATGAAGTGGCAAGTTTATATCTTGAACATTATCCCGCCATGACGGAAAAAGCGTTGCGTGAAATTGTAGAAGAAGCCAAACAACGTTGGGATATTCAGCGAATTTCCGTGATTCATCGCGTGGGATTGCTGCAAACCGGTGACCCAATTGTATTGGTGGGCGTAAGTTCCGCTCATCGCGGCGATGCCTATGCCGCCAATGAATTTATCATGGATTATCTGAAAACCCGCGCACCGTTCTGGAAAAAAGAACAAACCGCCCAAGGCGAACGATGGCTGGAAAGCCGAGACAGCGATCATCAGGCGGTGGGGAAGTGGTCAAGAGAAAAACGAATTGAAAGGGCGTAACATCACGCCCTTTTTTATGCAAATTAGTGGTGATAACCCAACCACATGGCAACCAATAATGCGGCAAGCGCAAGAATAAAGTGAAATGCTTTAGGTTGTGATGTTTTCTTGCTGAAGAATTTAGCGGCACCGAATGCGTATACGACAAAGCACAGTAGTTTTTCAACCATCCAGATTTCAAAACCGTAGATGACAGCCAGCGCAACGCCGCTTACCAATAAAACCGTATCCGATAAGTGCGGTAGAATTTTTAAGAGTTTTACTGCGCGCCAGTCTTTGCCGCCGAGCTGCATGCCGCCGCGGACAATTAATAAGAATAGGGTTAAAAATGCAAAAATAATATGAAGTTGAACAAGGATAGACATAATTACTCTCTGTATTTGGTTAAATATAAAGTTACGAAATAAAAAATTTTGTGGCTATTGTGCCATATTTTTTACGGTTTTTAGAAAGCCTTTTGCGGTGGTAAAGATATCCGTTTTGTTTTGGGCGGTTAGAATCATGTCGGACATTTCGCGAAATGCGCCTTTTCCGCCGCCGAGTGACAGCACGTAATCGGCGTTTTGTTTGACATATTCCGGCGCGTCGTTAACGGCAAATGCCATGCCGCATACCGCAAATGCCGGTAAATCGACGCTGTCGTCACCGATGTAAGCGGTTTCTTCCGGCGTGACGCCCGCTTGTTTTATCAGATCCAAACAGGCGGTTTCTTTTTCCAGTTTACCGAGATAAGCCAGTTTGATACCTAAATCGTCTATACGGCGCTGTAAAATCGGGGATGAACGCCCCGATAATACGGCGACCTGAATACCCTGTTCAATCAGCATGCGGATGCCTAAACCGTCACGCACATGGAAGCTTTTCACCGCTTCGCCGCAGGCGTCGTAATGGAGTAAGCCGTCGGTCAGTACGCCGTCGACATCGGTAATCACAAATTTGATGTTTTTAAGTTTGTTTTGCATTGATTTATTCCGGATAAGAATTCAAAATTCAAACGTAAATTATGATGAAAATTCCACCAATCCTACAACCTGATTATCATCATTCACGACCACTAATGAATGAATTTTTTTCTCTTTCATGAAAGATTCGGCGGCAGACAGAAATTCGTTTTGATTGATGGTTTTCGGCGTGCCTGTCATTAAATCCCGGGCGGATTTATGTAATGTTTCCGCGCCGTTTGCCGTTAATGCCCGTCGAATATCGCCGTCGGTAATAATGCCTTTCAGGGTTTGTCGTTCCATGACTAACGCCACGCCCATTCTGCCTTCGTTCATGACGGTTAGACAGTCGGTAAAACCGGTATTTTCCGCAACCACGGGCAACCGGGTTTGCATTTGATCTTTTACGCGACACAGTAAACGGCGCCCAAGGGAACCGCCCGGATGGAATTTAGCGAAATCAATCGGTTTGAAATTGCGGGCGTGAATTAACGCTACGGTTAATGCATCACCCAGCGCCAGCGTAACTAAGGCGGAAGTGGTGGGCGCCAGATTGTTCGGGCAGGCTTCGCGCTCTACCGTGATGTCCAAAATAAAATCGGCGTGTTTGCCCAGCGTGGAAGTAGGGTTGCTGGTTAAGGCGACGATTTTATTACCGAAATTCTTTAAGCTGGGAATGAGTTTATTTACTTCATCGCTTTCACCGCTGTAAGAGATGAGAATCACCACATCGCTGGGCTTAAGCATGCCTAAATCACCGTGAAAAGCTTCCGTGGGGTGCAGAAAAAAACTCGGCGTACCGGTAGAGGCGAGGCTGGCGACGATTTTCTTACCGATTAATCCGGATTTTCCCACGCCGCTGACGGCGATACGTCCTTCGCAACCAATAATGAGTTCTATTACGGCGTCAAAAGTGCGGTTTAAATTTCGGCTTAATTTGGCGAGCGCCTGTTCTTCAATGGCAAGGGTTTCGCGTGCATTTTGCAAATAATCCATCTGATTTCCTATAAGGTTGCGAATGTCCGCAGGGGTATTACATTCGCCCGAAAAACCGGCAATTTAAGGTTTAAACGGTACACTCCTGCAAATGGACGTAGGGTTAAAATAAAAGTGCGGTCATTTTACAGCAACTTTTGATTTCGCTCTACCATAAAATCCGCTATACTACGCGTCGAGTTGGTCAGACAATCGCTGGTTTATTGAAGCCCTTAATACCGAAAGGTTAGCCTGAAACAGGTGATAAGCGGGACAAGTAGACGAGAGGAAAGTCCGGGCTACATAGGGCAGAGTGCCGGATAACGTCCGGGGGGCGCGAGCCTACGACAAGTGCAGCAGAGAGCAGACCGCCGTTTTTAATAAAACGGTAAGGGTGAAAGGGTGCGGTAAGAGCGCACCGCGCGGGTGGTAACATTCCGCGGCAAGGTAAACTCCACTCGTAGCAAGACCAAATAGGAACTCAATGAGTGTGCCCGCTCAGAGTTCGGGTAGGTTGCTTGAGCGACGGAGCAATTCGTCGCCTAGAGGAATGATTGTCCGCGACAGAACCCGGCTTATCGACCGACTCATTCATTTCATACAATAACGGCGGGTTGCTTGACCCGCCGTTATGTTTTTTACCGGATATTTTTATGGAATTCGGGATCAGTTTATTTTTTGTGAACGGATCCTATTTTTGATGCGTCAAAAATTCCGCAATATTTTTCATATCCGATTCGCTCAACCGTTCTTTCACACTGTTGCCGGCGCCTTGAATTTCCCCGCTTTTCCGTTTGGACAAGGCCGTTACGATTTGTTGCGCCGTGAAATTGCGGATCACGGCGGATTGCCCCATCGCCGGTTTTTCACCTTGTTTGCCGTGACAAGTGGCGCATTGCTGTTTATAAGCGCGTTCGCCTTTTTTCAGTGAATCCGTATTACCCGCATGTGCCGCGAAAGACAACATACAAAGTGCGGTCAAAATCAGGGATATTTTTTTCATGTTACCCCTTAAATAATTTTTGTAACGTTTGTTCGGGAATGAGCCCTTCGTATTTTGCCTGAATATTGCCTTCGGGCGAGATCACGAAACTGGTGGGCGTACCTGTTACGCCATAGCGTTCGCCGGTAATTTTCATTTGATCTTTCAATACCGGCAGGCCGATTTTTTGTTTGATAACCACCGCTTGGGTATCTGCGTTTTCACCGTCGATATTGATTGCCAGAATTTCCACTTTATCCGGATATTCCGCCGCCATTTTTTCCAGCGATTTTAATTCCGCTACGCAGACTCCGCAATTACCGGACCAAAAACTCATCAGTAAGGTTTTACCGTGGAATTGATTTAATTCCGTCTTGTTGCCCTGTAAATCGAACACGGCAATATCGGGAGCTTGTTTGCCGATTTCCGCTGTTTGTTCTTTACAGCCGAATAAAATAGCGGAAAAAACGACCGCACTTAGCACGGGAAATAGAGACTTAATGCGCATTATGTTCTTCCTTGACAAATTTACCGTGATGGAAATAAATAATACGATCCGCCAGCTCACCGAGTTCCGGATTGTGAGTAACCATAACGACAGTCCGTCCCTGTTTATTGAGATCCTGTAATAATTTGAGCACTAAGGCTTCGTTTTTCTCATCCAGATTTCCGGTAGGTTCGTCGGCAAAAATTACCGGCGGTTGGTTCACTAATGCCCGTGCGATACATACCCGTTGCTGTTCGCCGCCGGAGAGCTGGCTGGGACGGTGCGACATTCGTTCTCCCAGTCCGACTTGTTCGAGTACGGCGCGTGCCGCCGCTTCATCGATTACACTGTGATAGTGCTGGGCCAGCATCACGTTTTCCAGGGCAGTTAAATAAGGAATCAGATGAAATTGCTGGAACACTAATCCTATTTTTTCGGCGCGGAAGCGTTGACGTCCCGTTTCATCAAGTCGGGCGGCATCTACGCCGTCTAAAATCACTTTGCCTTCGGTTGCGGTGTCCAGCCCGGTGAGAATATTCATTAACGTGGTTTTGCCTGAACCGGATGCGCCCATAATAGCGACAAATTCGCCCTCTTTGATTTGGATATTAATGTCTTCCAGAGCGGTAACGGTTCCGAATCTTTTGTATAAATGCTGGGTTTCAATAACGTAGTTTGACAAAATTATTCCCCTTTTAATACGTTCGCCATTTCCACATTAAGCGCACGTTTAGTTGGTACGATAACGGCAATAAATGCCACAATCAACGATAAAGCCGCGGTGACCGGAATCACCGGCAGACGCATGTCAATGTTGGCTTTAAACACGGTTAAGCCTAGAATCTGGGCTAAAATATAGCCGATAATCAACCCTGTCACAATAGCAGCTACCGCGATAATCAGGGTTTCCGTGCCGATTTGTGTGACGATATCCCGTCGTTTTGCTCCCAGTGCTTTCTGCAGCGCAAATTCTTTGGCGCGTTCACCTACGATGGCGATTAAAGTTGTGTTCACACAAAGGGTCGCTAACACTAAAATAACAGCGGAGATTAATCCCATTAAGCCTTTAATTTTATCCAGAATCTGTCCTTCGCTGGCGGATACTTTACGTATCGGACGGATGTCGAGATGCGGATATTTTTGCTGTAGTGACTGAGCAAATTCATCCACTTGTCCGTGATCGTTTTTTACGATAAGCAGCGCATTACTGGCAAGTTCGTCTTTTTCCAGCCAATCCTGGGCAAATTCAAGGTTAACGATCAACATACTGTCGGTAACATCACCGGATTCGACAATTCCTTTAATTCTTAAACTATGTTTTTCTACCGAATTTTTGGTCAGCGTGATTTTATCGTCCACTTTTAAATTTAATCGTTCGGCCAAATTTTTACCTATCATCGCGTTACGATCGTCAAATCCGATTTCAATCCGGGAGCCGGTGATTTGCCAGTAAGGCGTCAAAGCTTTCAGCTGGTCGAACTGCGCCCCCATTAACACGACTTTTTCCAAATCCGATCGCGCCACGCCGTGCAAATAGCTGCTGCCCGCCGAAATCAAACCTGGCGGCGCCTGATTGATAATCTCATTTACCTGTCGGGTTTCAATTAAGCCGGCATCCTGTGCGCCGATATAGAAATTGGCGCCGAAAGTGCGTAACTCCCGTGACATTTTAGTATTAATATCAAAATACACCGCAGACATTGCGGTCACAATACTTGCGCCGACGGTGAGTGCGGCGAAGATAATCAGTACGCGGTTTAGGCGTAGGCGTAACGCCTGTAATACTAAACGCCGGAACATTTTTCGTTTATTATCGACCATATAAAACTTCCACCGGATATAATTTTGCAATGCGGTGCGCCGGGAACCAAGTGCCGATGAGCGCGATTAACATGGCGAGAACCAAGACGCAGGGTACGACTATCCAGGCAAAATCCAAAGGCACGCCGAATAAACTGGCGCCGATGAATTTTGCCAGTCCCCAGCCGGCAATACAGCCTAATATGCCGCCTGTCAGTCCGCTTAATATCGCCTCGCAATAAAATAATAGCGTAATTTGCCATTGATAAGCGCCGAGCGCTTTCATTAAGCCGATTTCTTTGCTGCGTTCGATAATCGTGGTCGTCATTAAAGAGGCAATTCCCATGGCGGCGGCAATTAATGCGGCAACCGTTACGACGGCGAGCAGCAACTGAATTTTGCCGATAACGACGCCTTCTGAAGCGGCAACCTGCCAGATTGGCCGTACAACGGCGCCGGAAATGGCTTCTTCCAGCTGATGGGAAATAGATGATACGTAAGCGGTACAGTACCAGCGATCGTATTCTTCCGCGTCCAACCCGTCTACATTGACGCGTGCTTTACGGGATAATTCGTTTTCCGGTACCGTCAGCGCGGAGACTTTAACGGATTGCACCTTGCCCTGCAGGTTTACCAGATCCTGCAGCGCACTTAACGGTAGCAGAAGTTGTTGTTCTTCCGTACCGCCGGTTGAAACGATCCCTTTGATTTCTACGGTTACGCTGTTATCCGTTTCAGTGGTTTTATAAGTTAACGGGATCCGATCACCGATTTTCCAGTTTTCGCTGCGGGCTAATTGTTGACCGAGTAAGGCGGGCACGATTTCCGGCAAATTGTCGGTTTCGTCATTCACCCATTCGCCTTGAACCTTCCAGTAAGGACTGATGATTTTTTGTCCCGTATGGTAATCGTCTTCGTCCGGTACGGCAATTTGACGGTCAAAAAAGGTTCCCATCACGGATATCACTTTATCGCCGGATTTGACATTCGCCGTTAATTGCGGCGCGAAACCGACGATATTGTTACGCCAAAAAATATCCTTAATATTCGGTAATTCTTTTTCGTCGATAAAATCCTGAGTTTCCAAGGAGGTAGCGTTATTCTCCGAATCGGATATTTCCGGCAGAATCGCGCTGCTGGCGGGTTCCACCAAAATATTGGCTCCATAGGATTTCAGTTCTTTCGCCATTTTATCGCCGATGTCGATGGATACGGCAAGCAAGGCGGAAATTAATCCCGAGGCAAGGAAAATCGTGATAATGGCAAGTAATTTGCGTTTTATCCCGTTTCTCCATGATTGGAATAGCATGCGGGCTAACATTATGGGTTCTCCGTTTTCGGTAAATAGTTTTCCGGGTTGTCGCGAAACAGCTCTAAATTTTTCTCGCTGGTGAAGAAATAGGTTTTATTGTCGAGATTATATTTGAATTCCGCTTTGGTATTCATGAGTTTTTTGCCGTTCACCGGATCCGTCACTTGAATTTCAATTACGGTAGAGAATAAATTCAGACCGGCTTCCAGCGAAGTGCGGTCAATAATGACATCGTTTTGATCTTGTTTCCAGTCTTCAATCGGCACCGGATTACAACCGCCCGGCTTGCCGATGGAGGGAATAAACATCCGTACGCCGCAGGCTACGCACTCCACTTGACCGTCGTGCATGACGTAACCTTGGTCGCCGCACAGCAGGCAAGCGTCAAATACGGTGGCGAGACTCAATCCCTCCGGTTTACGGTTTATGATGAAGAAGCGGACTACTTTGCCGTCGTCCGCCACCCAAATGAAGCGGTGTAACTGACCGTCGCGCACCTGCTGAACGGGAATCCGGATTTGGTTATCGGCATTTAGTTTCACCGGAACCGATTCGGACAGTTGCGGCGGTCGGGAGGCGACTTTATCCCAGAAAAGCTGACTGCTTAATATGATAATCAGGCTGATTATTCCCCATAGGATTGTCCGTCCGGAATGTAATGCCAATGCCGTTTTTTTACGCTTTTCTATAGGGTGGGATTCGGCTTTGACCCGCGCTTTGCGCGGTAAATGGATTTTTACGGCAAACAGAATCAGGCTTAAGGCTAACAATGCGGTGACGATATAATTGAAATAATTGGTAATATTGCCGGTTTTCGCCACGAAACTGAGACGGGCTTTGGTGAGTTCGGTAACCTGCAGTTTCATTAGGCTGAGTAAAAATTCGCCTGTTAACGGAATGATAATCAGCAGCGCGATTAATCCCATTAATATCATGGGAAGTGCGGTCAGTTTTTGTTCCGTTTTAGTTTGTTTAATCAGGAAAAATAACCAGGCCGCTGAAAATACGCAAAAAATTACGCCGAAAACGACCGCGCTTAGATTCAGAATGAAATCCGTATTAATGACATCGGTGCTGGTGATGGCGGAAATATTAGGATTACGCGCCCATTGAACGCTTGCCAGCGTGACGAGTACGACGTGCCAAAAAGCCGTCAGTTTTTGCGAACGGGAAAATTGACTGAGGATAAAAAGCAAAACGGCACCGATAATCGTGCTGTTCAAACTTAAGTTGATAACTTGGGTTGCCGGTAAATAAGGGGCAAGCAGTATGCCTAAGGCGAAGCCTGTCAGTGTCAGACGGATGAGCGATTTTATGTTAGGTTTTTCAAATGCGGACCAGCGACAACCGAGTAATAAAGCGGTCGGCAATAAAATTTGAAGCAGTGAAGTAAAAAAATACGTCATAACGCAGTAAACCGGAGTAATTAAGATGAACCGTGAGAATAGAAAGTAAGGTGGGCATTGCCCACCCGAGTATTATTTTTTATCTAAACCGGCAAACTTGAATTCATAGCTGACATCAAACGGTTTCCACCAGCGACCGACACCGGTTTCGTCGTCGGTATGACGGTGCATACCCGCTTTAGAAGGCGGTTCGATATGATAAGTCAATTTATAGTTGCCTACGCCCATCATTTTAATATTCGCACCATAGTGAGGACCGTCGCTTGCCACCATCGGCATGAACGAACCTTCCTGCTTTTCATTGGTGTCGGTATTAACCAAGGTATAGTTGATAGTCAGATACGGCATCCATTCACCGTCGCCGAAACCGTTTTTGTTCCCTTTAGTAGCATGAATATCCGCTTCCAAATGGATGTCGGATTTTGCCGCCGGTAAACCCATACCGCGCGGTTCCATGTCGATAGGTTGCAGGTAAACCGCCGCAATTTCCATTTCATTGATGGTTTGCGCTTCGCCAATCGGATATTCGGTGAATGCGTGAGCGGCCGTGGCGGCAAACATACCGGCAAAGGTGGTCATTAATAATGTCTTTTTCATGTTGTTTTCCTGTGTTGTGGTTAAATCCGTTGTCGCCAAAGCGACGGTTAAAATTTTGCTTGAAGTAATGAATAAACCGATCGGCTTTAAAAGTGCGGTCGTTTTTTCATTATTGCACTTCATTTTCAATGTCTTTATTTTCAATGTCTTTGCGTGCCTGTATTTTCATATAAAATAGGGCGAAAACAGCGGCTAGAATCAATAAGCCCTGCGGAATTAAAGTTTCCACATAAGGATAAATACCTAACCAACCGATTTCCGGCACATGGTTTACTAAAGTCGGTTCGAACAGTTTTCCTTCGATTAATTCGAGTACGCTCTTACCGGCAAATACGAATGCCATCAGGTACATAAATCCGCCGGTGAACATAAAGAACGGTTTTAGCGGCAATTTCACCACACTGTAGCGCATAATGAAGTAGCAGATAGCGAGGATGACTACGCCGACGGCAAAACCGGCAAAAAGATAGAAATAACTGACCGCACTTTGCGCATCACCGGCTAAAGCGTAATAGAACAGCACGGTTTCGGCGCCTTCGCGGTATACCGCCAAGAAGCTGGTCAGCCACAATCCGATGAGCGAGCCGGTGGTTAATGCGGTACTGAGTTTGCCTTCCAAATACCGTTTCCAGTTTTGCGCTTCTACTTTGGAAAGCAGCCAGTAACTCATACTAAACAGCATAAATACGGCGATAATCATGGTGAAACCTTCGAGTAATTCCCGGTTTTGTCCGGAATTTTCAAAGATCATTTGGAATAAATAAGCTGTCACCACGCTTGCCGCCAGTGCAACATAAACGGAATTGCGGATAGTCGGTAGTTTGTCTTCGTGTTTGTTTTTTACCAAGTAAGCAACGATAGCCGCTACAATCAATAAGGCTTCCAAGCCTTCACGGGTGATAATCAGCAAACTGTACAGGAACATTGCCCAGTCACTTTGATTTTCACCCTGTAATGTAGTGACGGCTTGGGCCAGGTCCTGACTTAGACTGTCGGCTTGCGTCTGCAATTTTTTCACCGGTTCGTTTGCTTTCATTAAACTGACCATGCGGGTGAAATAGGCTTCCAACCGGGTTTTAAAGTTACTGTCGCGGGAACCTATTTTGTTTTCCATTCCTGTGGCTTCAAACACATCAAAATAGGTGTCCTGTACGGAGAGGATGGCTTTTTTAGACTCGCCGTCCCGGTAAGTTTGAATTGCCTGCTGGATGCGATTATTAATTTCAGCGGTCACTTTTGACCAATCCTGAGAATCTTGCTGATCTTCTACCGTACGTTGTTCGGCTTGTTGTATTTGGCTGTCGCGGGTAGCCGGTAAATCAGGCAGTTGTTCTTCAATCGTTTGCAGTAATTGTGTACTTTGATAACCTAAAGCGTTGATTTGATCAGGCTGTTCGGTAAGACGGATTAAATCGTAAAATTGTTGGTTGATGTTAGCGGAAATACTTGCGCCGCGATTATGGCGGATAGACATTTCCATTTCAGAGTTTTTGAAACCGTCGTATTGAGCCTGCTGCATAAATTTTTTGGCGTCGGCAAATTTATTTTCCTGATAGGCTTCAATGGCTTGAGCCAGCAAATCGTCGATAATTCTGAAGCTTTGTTGCCAGTAAGGCAGGATATCCTGATTGTCGTAGGCAGCGTGTTGTCCTTCGGCATTTAACTGATGCCCCTCCGCCAACGAAGGCAAAACGGCATCCAATTCGCTTTTTAACCAGTCGATACGGGCTTGAATTTCAGCCTGCGGTTTGTTTTCGGTGATCATTTTACGAATTTCGCCGAAAGCGGCTTCCATCTGGTAGCTTTTTTGCGCGGAGAAATTAATGCGGATCGGCCCTTCTAAGTTTTCAAATACTTCAAAATAGGCGGATTGTACTTCGGTTTTGGCTTCAGCCGTTTGATGTTGTTGATAAAGCTGCGCCGTTTTATCCAAACGTGCTTTGATGTCATCCGCCAAAGCCTGGTAATCTGCCGCCAAAAGCGGATGAGAGAAAAGCGAACAGAATAAAATGAAAATAAATTGAAGATAACGCATGATAGTTGTAAATAAAATTGATTATCAATTAGATGTGGATTATGAAATTTTGATCTTCATATTTCAAGCAGAAATTTTGAAAAATATGATGTAGCTCAAACTTTTCTTGAATGAATGATAAATTTATGTGCGGTACATCACAAAATTGAAAATTGGGATTTGCATATAAGAGATAAAATCCGTATTCTCATGTCGCATAAAAAAACAGAACTATAAAAATTAAATAGTCATCTTATTATTTGCTTTCCGAGTAGAGCCTTGATCCAAGGCTCTTTTTTTTCGCCGTTAGATCAGCGAAAAAGCAGCAAAAAATAACCGCACTTCAAAAGTGCGGTCGGGTTTTGAAAAGTTTTTGTTAAGCTTGCGTAGCCTGAATAGCGGTTAACGCAATGGTATAAACGATATCGTCCACTAATGCGCCGCGGGACAAGTCATTTACCGGTTTACGCATACCTTGCAGCATTGGGCCGATAGACACTAAATCCGCAGAACGTTGTACCGCCTTATAAGTGGTGTTGCCGGTATTCAAATCCGGGAAGACGAATACGGTGGCTTTACCTGCAACCGGCGAATTAGGCGCTTTGGATTTCGCCACGTCCGCCATAACTGCCGCGTCGTATTGTAACGGACCGTCAATCAGTAGGTCAGGACGTTTTTCCTGCGCGATACGGGTTGCTTCTTTCACTTTTTCAACGTCCGCACCGGCACCGGAAGTACCGGTTGAGTAGGAAATCATCGCTACTTTCGGATCAATACCGAAGGCTTTGGCGGAATCGGCGGATTGAATGGCGATTTCCGCCAATTGTTCCGCTGTCGGATCCGGATTTACCGCACAGTCGCCGTACACCAATACTTGATCCGGCAACAACATGAAGAAGATTGAGGAAACGATCGAGCTGCCCGGTGCGGTTTTGATGATTTGCATCGGCGGACGAATGGTGTTTGCCGTCGTGTGTACCGCACCTGAAACCAAACCGTCCACTTCGTTGGCTTCCAACATCATGGTGCCTAACACCACGTTGTCTTCCAATTGTTCGCGTGCCGCTTCTTCGGTCATACCTTTCGCTTTACGTAATTCGACCAAACGCGCCACATAGTTTTCGCGTACAGTGGCAGGATCGATAACAGTAATACCTTTATCTAAGCTGACCCCTTGGGCTGAAGCTACGCGTTTTACATCTTCAGGATTGGCTAGCAATACGCAATCGGCAATGCCGCGTTCTGCACACAGCGCCGCCGCTTTAACGGTACGCGGTTCGTCGCCTTCAGGTAAAACAATACGTTTTTTCGCAGCACGGGCCAATTCGGTTAATTGATAGCGGAAAGCCGGCGGTGATAAACGGCGTACGCGGGCTGATGTGCCGGCAATTTGATGAATAAATTCCGCGTCGAATTGACGGCTGGTATATTCTTTAATGTTTTCAATACGGATTTTATCGTCGACCGGTACTTCAAGGTTGAAGCTTTGTAAACTTAATGCGGTTTGCCAGGTGTTACCTTCGATGCGGAAGATAGGTAAGCCGGTAGTTTCAAAGGCGCGTTGGCATAGTTTATTGATCTCGTTATCGATTTTATAACCGCCGGTTAGTAAGATACCGCCTAATTCAATGCCGTTAGTCACGGCTAATGCTGCGGCGGCCAAAACGTCCGCACGGTCGGCGGAAGTCACTAACAAATCGCCTGCATGGAAATGTTCCACCATGTGATGTAACGAACGGGCACAGAATGTAATACCGCGGATACGGCGGGTTTTCATTTCACCTTCGTTAATGATCGCCGCACCTAAGTGTTTGACTAAATCGATTACGCGGGTCGCCACTAAATCGGCAGACCATGGGATACATGCCAAAACCTTAATCGGGCTTTGTTCGAACAGTTTGAACACTTCCGCCGAATTATTATGGCTGTGTTGGAATGAATCGAAAATTTCGGTTAAATCAGGACGGGTACGACCGGATTCGTCAACCGGTGCATTGAATTTATTGATTACGACGCCTAACAGATTCGGGTTGTTTTTGCCGCCGAACAACGAAGCGGAAGCTTCTACGCGTTCTTTGAGTTGCGCCGGCGTTTCCGTACTTGGCGCCGCCACTAAAATAATTTCTGCATCAAGTGCCTGAGCGATTTCGTAGTTAATGCTATTGGCATAACTGTGCTTGCGGTTAGGGATTAAACCTTCGACAATAACGATTTCGTTATTTTTGCTTAATTCCTGATGTGCCGCAACGATGGTTTCCAACAGGACATCGGTTTGGTTTTGACCGATCAGATTCTCCGCCACGCTCAACATTACCGGTTCGGCTGTTTCAAGCTGCGTACTGGTGCGAACGATTGAAGTGGTACGATCGATTTTGTCTTCGCCGGTGCTTGGTTGGGAGATCGGTTTCATAAAGCCGATTTTGGCGCCTTTTTGTTCGAGGGAACGGATTAAACCGAGACTGACGCTGGTTAAACCAACGCCGCCGCTGATAGGGATAAGAATAAATGTACGAGACATGAGATTTCCTTAATAAAAGTGAAACTGCCGAACAAGTCGGCAGTTCATTATTTACACATTAGAAACAAAGACGGGCGGTATCCTGTGCGATAACCAATTCTTCATTTGTCGGGATTACCATTGCGATTGGCGTGTTATCCGCCGTGATAACGCCTTCGTTACCGAAACGGGCCGCCAGATTTTTGTCGCGATCTAATTGATAACCGAACAGTTTTAAGTGATTCAACGTGATTTCACGTACGTGAGCGGAGTTTTCACCGATACCGCCGGTAAACACGATGGCGTCTAAACGCTCACCGATAACCGCCATATAAGAACCGATGTATTTCGCTAAACGGTAGCAGTAAACGTCCATTGCGCGACGAGCCGGTACACGTAACGATTCGTCATCACTTTCATAGTTGTCTTCCGCAAAGCGACAGTCACTGGTCACTTCCGTTAAACCTAAGATACCGGATTTTTTGGTTAAGGTCGTGTTGATTTCTTCTACGGACATGCCCAAAGTATCATGCATATAGAACATGATCGCCGGATCGATGTCGCCGCAACGGGTACCCATTACGATACCTTCTAACGGAGTTAAGCCCATTGAGGTATCGATACATTCACCGTGGCGGATTGCGGAAACGGAACCGCCGTTACCTAAGTGGCAGGTAATCACGTTAATTTTATCTTCCGCGACACCTAAACGTTTTGCCGCTTCACGGCTGATAAAATAGTGGCTGGTACCGTGTGCGCCGTAACGACGAATACCGTGTTCTTTATATAAAGAATAAGGAAGAGCGTATAAGAATGCTTCTTCAGGCATGGTTTGATGGAATGCGGTGTCGAAAACGACTACGTTTTTATCTTTCAGATGCGGGAAGATTTTGAACGCTTCTTTTATACCGATTAAGTGGGCAGGGTTGTGCAACGGTGCGAATTGAATAGCGTCTTCGATACCTTTAACTACTTCGTCGGTGACGATAACGGAAGAGGTAAATTTCTCACCGCCGTGAACGATACGGTGACCGATTGCTACGATACTTTCCTGCAAAGAAGGGTCTAAAGGGAAAATATTTTTAACAATAAAGTTTAACGCTTCACTGTGAGCAGCTCCGGCACCTAAATCCGCATTGCCTTTTTCACCGTGCAATTTCCATTTGATACGCGCTTCCGGAAGATAGAAAGCTTCGGCTAAACCTGATAATTTTTCTTCACCAGATACGGGATCTAAGATAGCAAATTTTAAAGATGAGCTACCGCAGTTAAGAATTAAAACTAATTTGGACATAAATTAACCTATCTTGTGGGTTTGAGTGGAATAGTTCACTAAATAACCAGCGAACGACTAAAAGTCATGATTTTTATAGAATACACGTTTCGCGCACTAAAATAAATTGTTACGCAAAGAAAAAACACGATCTTTATCAAAAAAGTTGAAGATTTCAATAATTTTTATAATGACGAATCCCATAGGTTGTGAGCCTGCACAAAAGTGCGGTCAGATTTTTCTCTGTTTTTTCTGATAGCCGTTTCAGCATTGTCTGAAATAGCTTCTTTTAATCGGTATTGCTTTATTTACTTCATTTACTTCTCACTTGGTGTCGTTCCGAAATATCGTTTAAATTCGCGGCTGAACTGGCTGGGGCTTTCGTAGCCGACTTGGTAGGCGGCGGTGGAAACGGGCAGGTTTTCTTCCGCAATCAGGCGTTTGGCTTCCATCAGGCGCAAGGATTTCTGGTATTGCAGCGGCGAGAGCGTGGTGTATTTTTTGAAGTGGCTGTGAAAGCCGGAAAGCGACATGCCGCACAGTTCCGCCAAGCTGTCCACCGTGACATTTTCAGTGTAATGGGCTTGCAGGTATTCGGTGGCTTTGGCGATTTTTTGAGTGTTGGAACCAAAACTGACCATTTGTTTGAGCTTGCCGCTTTGTTCGCCGGTGAGCAGTCGGTAGTAGATTTCCTGCTGAATTAAAGGTGCAAGAAAGGTAATGTCATTTGGGTTTTCGTGCAAAAGTAGCAGGCGTTCGAAGGCGTTTTCCAGTTCTTCATCTAAATGCCATTGAGCAAAACCGGTCGAATTTTCAGGGGAATTGGCAAAAAGTGCGGTCTGTTCCAACAGAATTTTATTCACCGCCTGCAAATCGATTTTCATTGATATAATCACTGACGGATTTTCTGGGGTTGCTTTGCGGATTTTACCGCACATCGGTACATTTACGGGGCAGAACATAAAGTGTCGGTTGTCAAACAAATAACATTGCTCCCCCAGCTGAATTTCACGTTCGCCGCGAATCACAATGCAAATGCTCGGTTTTTGAATTACGCCATCGTAAGAAAACGGGTGGTCGGAATGGGAGATAACCAATCCTTTAACCGGGGAGTGAAAGGTTTGGTTGTGGGGGATAACCTGTAATAAGCGTTCAAAATTTTGTGCGTTAAACATAATAATTTGGATAAATAGGCAAGTATTTGGAGGGATAATATACCGCTTGCCGGTCAAAATCAATCTCTATTGAAACACCGTCCCGACCCACTCAATAAACACCGCCAGTCGTTTCGGGATAAACTGGCGTTGCGGATAGATAAGCCACAGCGGTCGGGTTGGGGACTGAAGTGCGGTCAGAACCGGCACCAGTTCGCCGTTGGCAAGATAGGGGCGGAGCATCAGTTCGGGCATTTGCACGATGCCCAGCCCCGCAAGTGCGGCGAACAGCAAAGCGTTGGAGTCGTTTACCTGCGTGGCGTGGGCGGCTTTGAAGCGGTCGGTTTCGCCCGATTTTTTGCGAAATTGCCACGGCAGCACTTTGCGTTGCGAGCCTGAAACATAATGTACGATGTGGTGGCTCTCTAAGTCCGCCAAGGTTTCGGGCGTGCCGTGTGCAGCGACATAACTCGGGGCGGCACAGGTTTGCATTGCCACGTCCGTCAAACGGCGTGCGATATAGCTTGCGTCCGCCAATTCGCCCAAACGGAGCGTGCAGTCCAAACCGTCATCAATCAGGTTGCTCACGCCGTCATTGGCGGTTAGAACCAGTTGGATTTCGGGATATTGGCGTTGAAATTCAGGCAATTTGGCGAACATAAAGGGAGCGATGGCGGTCGGCATTTCAATGCGTAACTTGCCCTTCGCCTGCTGGCTTACGCCCGATAAATCCTGAAAAGTCTCTTCCAATTCCGCCAATAAAAATTGGGCTTTTTCATAAAAGGCTTCGCCTTCGGCAGTCAGTTTCAAGCTGCGAGTGGTGCGGTTGAGCAGTCTTGAACCAAGCTGATTTTCCAAATATTTCACCGCTTTGGAAACCGCCGAAACGTGCAGATTCAGCTGATCCGCCGCTTTAGAAAAACTGCCGCTTTCAACCACATGGGCAAACACTTGCAGGGTTTGGATTCTGTCCATTTTCTTGTTCTCTTTTGCAAAATTCAGCAAGAATTTTACCGCTTGTTATTGAAAATACAAAGAAAATGCCGTCTGAAAGTTGAGTTTTCAGACGGCATTTAGCTAATTAGACCATGCATCTGCCACCAATAAGGCTCTACGTATTACTCAATCCAACCCGTCAATTCTTCCACCACATCTGCCACGGATTTCACAGCGTGAATACTGCCGATGCCATTGCCGACCGAGATGTAACCTTCGTCAAAATTGCCGTCCAGCATACCGAATTTCATTCCACGCAAGCCACCCATTAAGGCGTTGATTTCTTCCTTGCCTGCCCCTGCTTTATCCATCGCGGCGAGCTTGTCGGCTAGTGGTGTGGAGAGCGAGCGGTAGTAGTCCGGCACAGTACGGAACAGCAGTAAATCCTGCCCCGTGGCGGCGACCACTTTCGCTTTGGCGGCTTCGTGCATACGGCTTTCCAGCGTGGTTAAAAATGCCGAGCCGACAAACACGCCTTCAGCACCCAAAGCGAACGCTGCTTTTGCGGTGCGGTGGTCGGCTATGCCGCCGGCTGCCATCACAGGTACGTTTTGAGCCGCATCGGCAATCAATGGCACGATGGAAAACGTCCCCATCACGGTTGCAGGCAACGTGCCACCTTCATCAAAACCTGTGGCGACAATCACGTCCGCCCCTGCGGCTTCCGCCCGGCGAGTGTTTTCAGGGGTTGGGTTGATGTCACGATAGACGATTTTCACGCCAGCGGCTTTTAAATCGGCAAACAGCTCGGGGATAATACCGCCTTCGCCATAGCCGGTGTACACCACCACGGCAACTTTTTCTTGCTTGATGACTTCCACTTGCGGCGGTGTCCAGACGCTCATCGCCCCATCGATAATCACGTTCACGCCGAACGGCTTATCGGTCAAGGCTTTGGTTTTGCGGATTTCTTCACGTAATTTTTCCGCCGCTCCTTCAGGCGTGCTTTCCGCATGGTGCAAACCTGCATTCGGTCCCAATACTCCCAAACCGCCCGCATTGCTGACCGCCGCCACCAAACGCGCGTCTGTCAGCCAAGACATCGGCCCTTGAATCACAGGTTTTTCAATTCCTAAAATTTCACAAATACGGTTTTTCATTTTTCAATTCCTTCAATAACGGGTTAATTTGCGGCTATTTTAGCGGTTTGTTGTTGCGGATAAAGATAAAGAAAAATAAAACAGTTTTGCTGATTTGGAAAATATATAGTGAATTAAAATTGCAATGGTACAGCGTTGCCCCGCCTTGCTGTACTACTTGTACTGTCTTCTATCTTCGGCTCGTCGCTTTGTCTCATTTTTATTTTCATTCACTATAAGAGAACAAAAAAGCGGTCAAATTCTGCAAAATTTTTGCAAAAAATGACCGCTTGGAAAGTTACTCACAAGTGAGCATTATGAAAATCAGTTTATTTTTTCTCGATTGGTGTATATTCCACCGGGATCCAAGAGAAACCTTTGCCAGCTTTGACGATGTGTCCGAAGCCTGGGAATGGCAAGTGTGCACCGGCCACCAATAATTTGCGTTCGGCAATTTCAGGTAATTTTGCCACACGGCTGTTTCTCGCGCCTTTTGAATCCACGTCAAACTCTGCCGCTACTTCAGGCTCTGGCAACTGCAAGGCGTGGTTGTGCAATAAATCGCCCCATACAAAAAGGGTTTCGCCCTGTGATGATACTTCAAATCCGCCGTGTCCTGGTGTGTGTCCTTGAGTTGGTACGGATTTCACGCTTGGGATCACTTCATCGCCTAAATTGTAGTATTTCACTTGGTTTGCCGCTGCATAAGGTGCAACGGCATCACGTGTCCATTGTGCATATTTTTGCACGTGTTCAGGCATATCTTTGATTGCGGTGTCAAACCAAAACGCTTTTTCTTCGTTGGCGATATAAATAGTCGCATTTGGAAACGCCATTTTGCCGTTGCGGGTTACGCCGCTGAAATGGTCAAAGTGCAAGTGAGTTGGGATAATGGTATCCACATCTTTCGGGTCGTAACCAGCCGCTTTCATACTCGCCGCCAATTTGCCGACACGGTTGTCAAACACGTCCCCCGAGCCTGCATCAAGCAAAATCAAGTTTTTGCCAGTGTTTACCAAATAACCTGTCACAGCGGTATTCACGCCGCCATCTTCTTTCACAATCGGGCGGAACTGGTTAGAAATCAGTTCATCAAGCTGTGCTTTGGTTAATTTTGTGAACTCCTGATAGGCAGGCGTACCGATGGATAAATAGCCGTCATAAAGTGCGGTTACTTCATAATCGCCCACCATAATGCGGTAGTAGCCCGGAACTTGCTCCAATTTCAGTGCAACGATGTTTTCTTTCGGCGTGTAAGCCGCTTTATGGTCTCCGTGAGCTAATGCTGAAGTGGATAAAGTTGCAGCTAAAATTGCCGATAATGCAGTTAATTTGATTGATTTCATTGTTAAATCTCCAATAAGTTAAATTGATAATTGTATTGCATCTCTGTGCGATGGAGTACATTATAGAGATTTGTTTTTTCTGAAAAAGCCAAAGAAAAGCAAATCAGTTTTGTCGGATTGGAAAAGATAAAAAGAAAAAATGCCGTCTGAAAAATTAATTTCAGACGGCAAAATTATCAAATAACATAACTCGTAGGGTGGGCTTGCCAGCCCGCCATTAAAATATGATGTCGTTTTCAGCGGGCTGGCAAGCCCACCCTACGCAAATGATGTCCTTATAAACCAAGCATTCAACCATTCAATTTTCCCTGTTTTTTCAGCAGATCTTCGACTGCTTGCGGTGTAAATTTCGGGGCTTGCGGTTGCAGTTTGCCGTCGGATATTTCGGCGATGATTCGGGCGAATCGGGCGAAGTTCAGTACGCCGCTTATAAGTCGTTGTTTTCCTTCAAATTCAAACAGATAAGCGGGTAAGCCACGCACGCCGAGTTGTGCTTTCAGGGCGAAATCTTGCTCTAAGGCTGCCTGTGCCGAGCCGTCTTGAAAATGGCGGAGAAAGGCGGTTTCATCAATACCGACTGCTCGCGCCACGCGTAAAATTTCCGTCAAATCGTTGGTGGAGCGGACTTCTACGATGGTGGCGTATCGCAAGCGGTATAAAAATGCGTCCGCTTTGCCAATGTCCGTCAGTCGGGCGGCTTTGTATGCTAAGTTCAACGGCAGGGAAGACGGGCGTTCGGGCGTGAACAGGTCGAGCTTCGGCATTGAAATCGGCAAGCCCGAAATCGCCTGTTCCGCTTCGTAGATTTTGGCTAGTCGGGCGTTGTATTCGGGCAGGGTTTCGTTGGGCAGCAGCCAGTCGGCGACGTTCCGCACCAAACCACCCATCACATAAGCGAAGTGAATTTGGTTAGGGAAATGGGTTTCCAACTGGCGGAAAAACGGCTCGCTTTCATAGGATAAGCCCATCATCGGATCGGTAAAGGTGGTGATTTTGAGCATTTTCGCCCCCTATTCAAGATAAAATCCATTCACGCCCCACGCCTGAATGTCGTCAAATTGTACATACACATTTTCAGACGGCATCGCTAAAATCTCCGCCACAATGTTCGTCATTGCTGCCGTCAGCTCGGGATAGCCCGAATGGTGCGGATTGGCGAACAGGCTGAGTTTGATGTGTGCCATCGGCGGCTGCTCGCCACGCAGCCACATTCGGGCGTGGTCTTGCAGTTCAATCATTAACACCGCTTCCGATTTGTTTGGTACAAGCTCAATCGTCTTGTCGAGAGAAGTTTTCAGGTGAATTTCCTGTTCATCAGAAATCGCCACATTGGTTTTTAAAAATAAAAACGGCATCAGAACCCCCATTTTTCCACAAGATCCCGAATTTTATCGGCAACTTCCTGCTCTTTTTGCTGGTAAGTATGCCCTGTGTTTTCGATAAAAATCAGCTCGTTTTCAGCCGCACTTGGAAAATGGTCGTTGATATTGCGCAGAAAACCGCTCGGGTCGCCGTAGGTAAAGCGGTCGAGCGTGCCGATAAGCAATGCTCCCGAGTGGCGGATTTGCTCGATTTGCGAAAAATCGCCGTCGGCTTCGACGTGAACATTATTCAAGAACGGGCTGTACAGCCATTGATGGGCGGTGTCGGCGGTGGCCGGCAGCCAGCCGAACAATTCAAACGGCAGCATGTTTTGACCGTTGCCGTTTGCCACCTGCTGACGGATGTAAGCACGTTCTTGCCCGCTCACAAAATTAGTCAAATGCGTAACATTGGCAGGGCTGAGCAGCAGGAATTTGCTAACGCGGCGGTCGTGCGTTTCACTTAAATAATAGATGACCTTGTTTGCCCCGAGCGAATGTCCTGCCAGCACGATGTTTTCGTAGCCCCGGCATTCGGCGAAGTCAATGTAAGCGGTTAAATCTTCAATGGTTTTTGCAAAATCTTCATTGAACGAACCGATTGTTTCAGGCTCGCCCGACAAGGCGTTGGTTTGCTGCATTTTGCCGAAGGCATTGCGGGTTTGGGCGTAAATAAAGTCCACGCCCGCGCCGCTTAGCGTCTCGCCGATGTTGTAGTAAAACGGGTTGGAATAAAAATTTCCGTGAATACCCGTGATAGCAATCACCACCGTTTTTGTCTGTGTTGCCGCCGAAAACAGTACGCCGTGCAGCACTGTGCCGGATTGGCTGGCGATGTTGAGTTTTTTCATTTTTGCTCCCTAAAAATGATTCGTTCTATACCGCACCCCATTCTGCTTTGACGGCGGGAAGAAGTCCGTGCCTGTCATTGTGCCTTGCAGCATTGCAGGGGTGTAGCGGTAATAGTCGGCTTTGTCCCAGTCGAAGGTGCTTTCGATTTCCGCTTCTCGTCCCGTTTGGATCAGCTCCACCAAATTCGGGTTGAGCATAATGCTTTTGCCGATAGATACACTTTCCACCCAGCCTGTTTGGTAGGCGTTGAGCATATCGTCCGCGGTGTAGAGATTGCCCGAAGCGAAAAACGGCAAGCGTCCGTTGATGCGGTCGTGAACCACTTGGATGCGGGTCAGGTTCGTATCCGCCCCGCGGCGGACTTTTTTGTAGAAATCCCACAGCGAGATGTGCAGATATTGCAGCGGTTTTTCCAGCAAAGCGTCTACCAATGCCAGCGTTTCTTTCATTGTGATGCCGTGTTCGCCGGGTTCTTCAGGCGAGAAACGGTAACCGATGATGAAATCGGGGCGGTTGTGTTTTTGTCGGATTGCGTCGATTTTGTCCACAATCGTCAGCGGAAAACGCATACGTTTTTCAAGCGAACCGCCCCAATAATCGGTGCGAAGATTGGTCGCCGCCGACATAAATTGCTGAATCAGCCAGCCGTTCGCACCGTGGATTTCCACGCCGTCAAAGCCTGCTTTCATCACTAATTCCGCCGCATAAGCGAAGCTGTCCGCCATCTCCCATACTTCTTGTTCGGTCATTGTGCGAAAACGTCCGTACATATCGCCGGTCGGGGCGACGACATCGTACCCTTGCGTCATTGAGTGGTCGGCACGGCTGCCTGAATGGGCAATCTGTACCACCGCTTTCGCCCCTTGTCGGTGGGCGAGTTCGGCATATTCACGCAGGGTCGGCAAGTGGCGTTCGTCAAAAGCGTTCGGGCTTTCAAAGCCGATACTGCTCGGATGGACGTTGGTAAAGGGCATAATGTACAAGCCGAAACCTTCAAAACGGTTCTGCCAGAAACGGCGGCCTGCTTCCGTCATCTCGCCGTCTTCGCCCGAGTCGTAAATGGTCAGCGGTGCGACCGTCAGGCGGTTTTTGATCTCCACACCGTTGTTGAGCGTATAAGGGGTAAACAAAGGGGCGTATTTGGGATTCATCATTTTCATTCTCCATATTGGGTTATATAGGTGGTTTGGTTGGCGGCTATTTTACGGATTTATATTTGCTGAAAAAGCAATGGAGAATTAAATGAGTTTTGATAAATTGGAAAATATAGCGTAAAAGAGATTTTGGTCTAATGCGAAAAGTTTGGAGAAATAGGCAAGTAATTTGGAGAAATAATATACCGCTTGTTAGTCAAAAGCAATATACTGAATACATCCCAACACGGGATAGATAAAACAACCATTAATATAGAAGGTGAATATTATGAGTAACAATAAACAAATTGAAATCTTAAAGAGTTTCGCAAGAGCGTGGTTCGGTAATTCACAACAACATAGTATTCATGCGGAAATTATCCGCCAACAAGGTTTCCACAAATTAGCCGACAAAATGCAGGAAGAAGCAAATGGAGAATGGCAAGAAGCGCAACGTGTTAATGCACGTTTATTAGAATTAGGCGTAACCCCCGAAGTGGCGATTGATGATTACCCGGTATTTACTGAGGTTCGTGATCAACTTGAATACGATTTAAAAGAAGGTTACGCCGGTATGACGGCATTAAATGAAGCGGTACGAGCCTTCAGCGATGACTACATCACCCGCCGTATGTTTGAAGAATTTATTGTGGACGAACAAGAACACACCAACTGGTTGGCGGAACATCTCGGTTTAATCGAAAAAATCGGTTACCAAAATTATTTAATGAAACAGATGTAATTTCCATCATCTCTAAGAGAAAAAGGCGAGATTAATGAAAGTATTTGATAAATCATTCTTACACAATCCGTTTAAAAAAGCGGTGATGCGGCACCAAACGCAAATCGGTTTCGGTTTGGTGTCGGGTTCGGCGGTGAACGCGGAAATCGTGGCAGGTTCGTGCTATGACTTCATTTGGATCGACGGCGAACACGGGCCGAACACCATCGAAACCGTTATCGACCAAGCCCGCGCCATTGCCGCTTACGACAGCCACGTGGTGGTGCGCCCGTTGGAGGCCGACCGCGCGTTAATCAAACAACTGCTGGACGCAGGCATTCAGTCCATCATCGCGCCGATGGTGGAATCGGGCGAGCAGGCGGAATATGTAGCGGAATCGATGTATTACCCGCCACGCGGCAAACGTGGTTTCGGCGCGCCGGCCGTGCGGGCAGGGCGTTGGGCGAGATTGCCCGAATACATCAAACACGCCGAAGACGAACTGTTCCTTGCGGTGCAAATTGAAAGTAAAAAAGGCGTGGAAAATGTGGAAGCCATCACCAAAACCGACGGTGTGGACGCTATTTTCTTAGGCCCGGCGGACTTGGCGGTGGATATGGGCTACCACGGCGACTTCTCGGGCGAAGAAATGCAGGCGACCATCAAAAAACTGATTACCGACATTCGCCGTTTCGGTAAACCGGTCGGCACCATTGCAGGCAGCCCGGAAGAAGCCCAACGTTACATCGAATGGGGCGCGAGCTTCGTAGTGGTGGGCGCGGATACTGTTCTCCTTGCCCACGCCGCAGACAGTATGCTGGAAGCGTGCCGGAATTTGAAAAAATAACCGTAGGGAGAGGGTTTATCCCTGTCCCTGCGATAAATAAATTTGTAGAAAAAGGCAAGCATTTTAGAGGCTTTCAGACGGCATTTGTCCGTCACGATACATCCAAGGAGTTTGCTATGAGCCAACGGCAAGCTGTTTTTCATTATGCCGAAACCCAATACGGCGTAGAACCCGAATTTCTTTTTGCGGATAAATACCCGTCTTATGCGATTGCGGTATTGCGCCACCAAAATGCAAAACGAAAGTGGTTTGCCTTGCTGATGACCGTGCCGAACAGCAGTTTAGGGTTGGCGGGCGAGGGGGCATCCGATGTCGTTACGCTCAAATGCGCGCCCGAGATGGTCAGCATTTTGCAGCAAGATGAAAATGTTTTGCCTGCTTACCATATGAACAAAAAGCATTGGCTGACGATTGTGCTTGATCGCGGTTTTGATTTTGATGAAATGAAAAAACTGCTTGATTGGAGCTATGACTTAACCAAGAAATAATCTTTTAGGAGGATAGTAAAATGCTGGATTTTTCAACCGCAACGCAAACACGCAAATCTATTCGCGAATACCTGCCGGAGCCGCTGACCAAAGAAGAAATGGATGCGGTTTTAAAAGATGCGCTGCGTGCGCCTTCGGCCGTAAATGCCCAGCCTTGGGTGGTTCACATCGTTTCAGGTGCGGCGTTAAAACGCTTGTCGGACAAGCTGGTAGAAGGTTTCCGCAGTGGCAATCTTGCCCCCGATTTTGTCTTTGATCAGCAAGCCTTCAGCGGGGTGTATGAAGAGCGTATGCGCGATTCTTACAAACGCCTGTATGACGCATTCGGCATTTTGCGTGAAGATAAAGCGGGGCGTAAAAGTTTTGCCGAAGAAAACGCCCGTTTTTACGGTGCGCCGCACGCCGCCTTTTTCTTTATGCCCGATATTACCGATAACGTGTTCACCGCATTAGATGTCGGTATGCTGGCGCAAAACTTTATGCTGTCGCTGACCGCCCACGGCTTCGGCAGCGTGCCGCAAATCGCTTTGACTTACAGCCCCGATACGGTTCGCCAAGAATTAAACGTGCCCGATAATTACAAATTGGTGTTGGGCATGTCGTTCGGCAGACCCAAACCCGATTCGACGGCCAACAACTACGTTCAGCCGCGCGCCCCGCAAAGCGAAACCGTGGTATTTCATCAATAAAATTTAGAGAAACAGGCAAGCATCTTAGAGAAACAGGCTACCGTTTTCAGACGGCATTGCGCTAAGATGTTTGCATTCCAACCCAATCACAAAAGGACGAAAATATGAAAATCTTTTACCATACTTCAGCCACAGCAACCGGCGGTCGCGACGGCCGTACCCAAGTAGACGACGGCTCAATCGGCTTCGATTTGGTCGGTTTCCAAAACGAAAGCGGCAAAGTTGGCACCAACCCCGAGCAACTTTTCGCTATGGGCTATGCGGCGTGCTTTGACAATGCCATCATTCACATTGCACCGACATTAGGCATCAAACCGACCAAACATTCAACAACCGTCGGCGTGGGCATCGGTCAAAAACCGGGCGGTGCATTCAGCTTTGAAATTGACATCACCATCACGGTGGAAGGCATTAGTGCAGAAGAAGCGAAAACCTTAATCGAAAAAGCACACGAAACCTGCCCGTATTCCAACGCTACCCGCGGCAATGTGGACGTACGTTTACACGTGAATGTGATTCAAACCATTGATTTGTAATTGACTGATGCCGTCTGAAAGTGCCTTTCAGACGGCATTTTGTCAACAAGCGGTCGTTTTTCAGCGAAAATCTGCAAAATTTGACGGTACTTTTAAAATTTCACACGGAGAATATAAGATGAAATTCAAATCGCTTCTTTTGGGAATGGCACTGAGCGCGGCTCTTACCGCCGCAGCCCAGCCGAGCGGCACATCTTCGCACTTGCTCGCCCCCGAATACAAAGATCCCGCGCTGCTTTCCGCTCTCAAAATCGATGCCGCCCAATTGCAGGACAAAAAAGGGCTGGCTGCGGTTAACCGGCTGTTTTTAGAAGCGGCAGAGGCTTCTCCGGTGCAGCCGAACGCCAAATTGACCGCACCGAAGCGGGGCAGCCAGCCTGCGGTGGATTTGTACGTTTATTATCCCGAGGGCGGTAACAAACAACAATGGCCGGTGGTCTACTTTATACACGGCGACGGCTATTTAATCGGCAACGCCCGCCAAAACAACGAATCGCTGGCGGAGCTGGCGCGGCTCAACCAAGTGGCGGTGGTGAGCGTGGAATACCGTTTGGCTCCCGAAGCCCCGTTTCCGGCAGACATCGACGATGCCTACCACGGGCTGGCCTATATGCTGAATCACGCCGATCAATTTAAAATCGATAAAGAAAAATTTATTCTGATGGGCGAAAGCGCGGGCGGCGGTCTGGCGGCGCGCCTTGCCCTAAAAGTGCGGGATAAGGGTGAGTTCAAACCCAAAGGGCAGGTGCTGATTTACCCGATGCTGGATTACCGCACCGGCACGGCGCAATCGCCGTATGACAGCCGCTACGCCGGCGAATTCGTCTGGACGGCGCAGATGAACCGCATCGGCTGGGAGACGCTCAAAGGCGGGCAGACCATCGCCGCAGACCAAATGCCTTATTACTCCGCCGCCACCGCCCAGAACCTGTCCGGCCTGCCCCGCACCTATATGATGGCCGGCAGCCTGGATTTGTTCGTCAATGAAAATCTGGACTACGCCAACCGCCTTATTCAGGCGGGCGTACCGACGGATTTCCAGTTGATTTCGGGCGTTTACCACGCGTTTGAAGCGGTCAACCCGCAAAGCCCGCAAACCCGCGATTACAAAGCCGCACGCACGCAGGCGATACAACGGATGCTGGCGGAGTAACCCCGCAGCATGAAATATTTGCCGAGGCCGTCTGAAACTTTTCAGACAGCATTCAGCCCGACAAGCGGTCGTTTTTCGGCGGAAATTTGCAAAAACGCCTGCGTTTGAACCTTGGCTTCGCCGACGACTCCAAAGGGATGGGCGAAGCGGGTAAAAATCGACCGCACTTTATTTATCCGACAGAGAGGACACAGCAATGAAAAACGTATTAGTCATTTCAGGCCATAGCGATTTATCTCATTCAACCGCCAATGCGCGCATTCTTAAACGCTTGGAAAGCGAGATCGGCAACGTGCAAGTACACGATTTGGCGGGGCGTTACGGCAATCAGGCGATGGATGTCGCAGCCGAACAGGCGGCGTTGGTGCAGGCCGATGTGGTGGTTTTCCAATACCCGATGCACTGGTACAGCATTCCCGCCATTCTCAAACGCTATTTTGATGACGTGTTCGCCTACGGCTTCGCTTATGGCACGGACGGCGACAAACTGCACGGCAAAAAAGTGATTTTTTCATATACTGTCGGCGGTGGCGAAGAGGGCTACAACGGCGCACTGTTCCACCGTCTTGACGACTTGCTGGCACCGTTAAAAGATACGGCGAAATTTTCAGGCTTGGTGTGGCAGGCTCCGGTACATAGCAGCGGAATGCTCTACATTCCGGGCGTGAGTTCGGAAGACGATTTAGCCCAAGTGCAAGCCAAAGCCGACGACCACGCCGACCGCTTAATCAAACAAATTCAAAGCCTGTAATGTGAAAAAGGAGAAAATATGATTACTTTATACAATCTCGAAAATTCCCGTTCGCAACGCGTGGCATGGCTGTTGGAAGAGCTCGGTATTCCATACGAAGTGCAGGAATTTAAGCGCGACCCCGTGACCAAACTTGCACCGCAAGCCTTGCGGGATATTCATCCGCTGGGCAAATCGCCGTTGATTTCCGATGACGGCGTGGTGGTGGCGGAAAGCGGGGCGATTGTGGAATATATTCTGGCACGCTACGGCAACGGGCGTTTACAACCTGAAATCAGCTCGTCCGACTATGCGTCATATTTGCAATGGCTGCATTATGCCGAGGGTTCGGCGATGGGGGCTTTTGTGCTGAAATATTTTGCGGAAGGCAAGGCCGAAGTGTTCTGCCAGACGCAATTTGACTTGCACATCAACTATATCGAAAACAGCCTGAACGGCAAAACATGGTTTTTGGGCGACACCTTCACCGCAGCCGATATAATGATGTCGTTCGCACTGCAATTTGCGCTATTGTTCGTAGAAAAAGACCGCTTCCCGAACATCCGCCGTTTTGTCAGCCAAGTGGAAAGCCACCCGAGCTATCGCAAAGCCTGCGAACGCGTGGGCGAAGTACATTTAGGTTAAAGGAGAAAATATGATTACCTTACATTATCTCAAACAATCCTGTTCCCACCGCATTGTGTGGCTGTTGGAAGCCTTAGGCTTGGATTACGAACTGAAAATCTACGACCGTTTGGAAGACACGGGCTTCGCCCCGGCGGAACTCAAAGCCCAACACCCGCTCGGCAAAGCCCCCGTGTTGCAGGACGGCGGTTTAGTGTTGGCGGAAGGCAATGCGATTATCCAGCACCTGCTCGACCGCTACGATTCTGAAAACCGCTTCACACCTGCCCGCCAAACCGATGCCTATTCCAACTATGTCTACTGGCTGGCGGTTTCCGCCTCCATGTTCTCGGCAAACCTGCTGGCATTGGTGTCGAAAAAAGGAGATTTAGGCGACTTCGCCCAATACACTAACGCCCAAGTCGGTTTGTATTTCAACCACGTCGAACAAACCCTCGAAGGCAAAAAATGGATTGTCGGCGAACAACTGACCGGTGCGGATTTCGCGTTGAGCTTCCCGCTGCAATGGGGCTTGAATTATGTGGAGAAAACCGATTATCCGAATATCAGCCGCTATTTGGAACAAATCGAAAACCACCCGAGCTATTTAAAAGCCAATGGAAAAACAGCCGGCGGGCTGGATTTGAGCCGGTTTTAACATTGAAAATGCATGCACCGCTTGTTTGACAAGCGGTGTTTTTTTGGGGGATTTTTGCAAAATTTTCTGAAAAAACGACCGCTCTTTAGTAGGCGGAGGGTATTCGGCTTTATAAAACCGTTCATTACTATCGGACAGTAGTGTTTGTTAGTAATGAACGGTTTTGAAATAAGTGCCTTTATAAAAGGTTTTCCAAATTCAAAAAGCATCTTTCCGAAAATCATCATTCTTTATTCATTTCTAAAAAGCTATAATTTCTCCGTTCACTTTTAACGGAGAAATTCAATGAAAAACAGATTTAAAACCGGTTTGACTGCGCTTGCGCTGGCATTTGCCCTCAGCCCGCAGGCTTTTGCGCAAAATACGCAAGGCGAGGCGCTTAAACAAAGCGTGACAGCCGAGCAAATTCAAACTATCCGCACCCAAGACGGTTTAAATTTGCACCTGCAAAAAGATATTCCGCAAAGCAAACCTAAAGCCGTTTTGGTGATTTCGCACGGCTTGGCGAGCCATTCCGGCGTATTTGCTGATTTCGCCAAACAGATGAACGAAAACGGTATCGCCGTTTACCGCTTCGACGCGCGCGGACACGGTAAATCAGACGGTCGAGACAGCATTCATATCAACAGCTACTTTGAAATGGTGGAAGATTTACGCCTTGTGGTGGAAAAAGCCAAAGCCGAAAACCCAAATACCCCGGTATTTGTGATGGGGCATAGTATGGGCGGGCATATTACCGCACTTTACGGCACAAAATATCCGCAAGGGGCGGACGGTGTGATTCTGGCGGCGGGCGTACTGCGTTATAACCAAATGAACTTCGGCCACCTGCCACGCCCCGAGCCGAAAGACAGTTTTGTTAACGGCTTTGAAGCCGCTCACAAAACGCTGAATTTACCGATGCCCGAAATGGGCGCAGGCTTATCGTTGCCGAACGATCCGCTGATGTTGGAAAAATTCTCCGTATCCTTCCCGAACAGTTTCAAAGAAGGGATAAAGTATCTGAAAAACAATGACGACAAATTTATCGCCCCAGTATTGTTAGTAAGTGGCGATGCGGATTTGTATGTCGTGCCGAAAGACGCCATTCAGTTTTATGAAGAAGTCAACTCAACCGATAAAAGCCTGCGCCTGTACAACGGCTTAGGGCATATGCTGATGATCGGCGAAGGCGGACAGATTGTGATTGATGATATTGTGCGTTGGATTGCGGAACGAGCGAAGTAACTTATTAACGTTGGAGATAAGTATGCCGCCTGAAAGTTTTCAGACGGCATTTTTTTATTCCTAAATTTAAAGTTGTAAAGTCAATGATACTAAAAATTACGCTTGCAAGTGCTTGTTTTACGATCTAAAATTAGCAAAAATAATGTAGTAATGATTATGGTGTAATAAAATGAAGCTAAAGCAAGTTGCAGATATTCAAACCGGCTATCTGTTCAGAACAAAAGTGCCGGAAGATCCGAATGGTAATGTCGTGGTGGTGCAGATGAAAGACTGTTCCGCTATAAACGGCATTGATTGGGAACATTGCGTAAAAACCCGGTTAGAGCAAGTGCGGGAACACGAGTGGCTTAGGGAAGGGGATATTTTAATTCCTTCGCGGGGGAACAATTATCAAGCGGTCTATATTGATGGCCGTATTACCGATCGAAAAGCGGTGGCTTCTCCCCATTTTTTTGTGATTCGTGTCGCTTCTCCCCAAATTTTACCGAAATACCTTTATTGGTGGCTGAATTTGCAGGCAAGTCAAAAGTATTTAAACCAGAATATTGAAGGCTCGATTACCAAAAGTATCCGCCGCCCCATATTACAAGCCTTGCCGATAAAACTACCGCCGTTATCCAACCAAGCAATGATTATTTCCATTGCGGAAACTGCGGAGCAAGAAAGGCTTATTGCATTAAGGCTGATTGAAAACAGCAAGCGGTTAATGAATGCACTTTCTCAATATTTAGACTAGGAGCAATCGATGAACGAACTTACCCAAACCTTTGAAGGCATCAAACAAGTTGATGAGCAAGGCAATGAATTTTGGTCGGCAAGGGAGCTTGCCCCAATTTTGGAATATAAAAAATGGCAGAATTTCCAATTAGTTATTCAGAAAGCCATTGTTGCCTGTGAAACCAGTAATATCAATGTTTCATACCATTTTACCGAAATCAGTAAAATGGTTCGGTTAGGCTCAGGTTCTCAACGCCAAGTGGGGGATTTTCTGCTTTCCCGCTACGCTTGCTATCTGATCGTTCAAAACGGCGATCCGTCTAAGCCGGTGATTGCCGCCGGGCAAACCTATTTTGCAGTACAAACACGTCGTCAAGAGTTGGCTGATGATGAAAATTTCCAACAACTACAAGAAGATCAAAAACGGTTATTTTTGCGTAATGAACTCAAAGAGCATAATAAACAGCTGGTGAAAACGGCACAAAAAGCCGGCGTTGCAAGCAATTTGGATTTTGCTATTTTTCAGAATCACGGCTATAAAGGGCTGTATGGCGGTTTGGATAACAAAGCGATTCACGCCCGTAAAGGGTTAAAGGCAAATCAGAAAATTCTTGATCATATGGGCTCGACCGAACTGGCGGCAAATCTGTTCCGGGCGACCCAAGCGGAAGAAAAATTACGCCGAGATAACGTTCAAACCAAAACAGAAGCGAACCAAACCCATTTTGATGTCGGGCAGAAAGTTAGACAGACAATTCAAGAACTTGGCGGTACAATGCCGGAAAACTTACCGACACCGGGCAAAAGTGTAAAATCGATCGAAACCCATTTAAAAAAATTAACCAACAAGGATAAAAAATGACACTCAAAATCAATCAAGACGATATTAACAAAGCACTATGGGCGGCGTGTGATACGTTTCGTGGCACGATCAGTGCGGATACTTACAAAGACTTCATCTTAACAATGCTGTTTTTAAAATACATTTCCGATGTGTGGCAGGATCATTATCAAAACTACCAAGCGGAGTATGGCGATGTGCCGGAGCTGATTGAAGAAATGATGAAACAGGAGCGTTTTGTATTGCCGCCGCAGGCGAATTTTTATTATCTGTACGAACATCGTTTTGAAGCCGGCAATGGCGAACGAATCGACCTAGCCTTGCACGCCATTGAAGAAGCCAACGGCACAAAATTGAAAGATGCTGGCAAAAGCGTGTTCCAAGATATTGCCTTTAACACCGACAAATTGGGCGAAGAAAAGCAGAAAAACACCATTTTGCGTGAACTGTTGGAAGATTTTGCCAAGCCCGAATTAGACTTAAAACCGAGCCGAGTCGGCACACTGGATATTATCGGCAACGCTTATGAATATCTGATCAAAAACTTTGCCGCCAGCGGCGGACAAAAAGCCGGTGAATTTTATACCCCGCCCGAAGTGTCCGATTTAATCGCCGAATTATTAGATCCGCAAATCGGTGACAGTATTTGCGACCCGGCTTGCGGTTCCGGTTCGTTGCTGATGAAGTGCGGTCGAAAAGTGCAACAAAACTACCAAAGCAAAAACTACGAACTCTACGGACAGGAAGCCATCGGCTCAACGTGGTCACTGGCAAAAATGAATATGTTCCTGCATAGTGAAGACAACCACCGCATTGAGTGGGGCGATACGATCCGCAATCCGAAGCTGACCGACAAACAGGGAAATTTGCTGAAATTCGACATCGTTACCGCCAATCCGCCGTTTTCGTTGGATAAATGGGGCTACGAAGAAGCAGGGCAAGACCGTTTTCAGCGTTTTGTTCGTGGCTTACCGCCGAAAACCAAAGGAGATTACGCCTTTATTTCGCATATGATTGCCACCCTAAAAGACGGCACAGGGCGAATGGGCGTTGTCGTGCCGCACGGTGTGCTGTTTCGTGGGGCGGCAGAAGGCAAAATCCGCCAAAAACTGATTGAAGAAAACCTGCTTGATGCCGTGATCGGCTTGCCGGAAAAACTGTTTTACGGCACCGGCATTCCGGCGGCGATTTTAATTTTCCGCAAAGACAAAACCGACGACAGCGTACTTTTCATTGATGCCAGCCAAGAATTTAAAGCCGGCAAAAATCAAAACACGCTCACGAGCGAAAACATCACCAAAATCCACCGCACTTACCAAGCACGGCAAGCGGTGGAAAAATACGCCTATCTTGCCGATTTTGCCGAATTGAAAGAAAACGACTTTAATCTGAATATCCCCCGCTATGTGGACACCTTTGAAGCCGAAGAAAAAATCGATCTCAACGCTGTCCGCACCGAACGCCTAGCCTTGCAACAAGAACTGGCGGAATTGGAAGAGAAAATGGCAGGGTATTTGAAGGAGTTGGGGCTATAACATAGCGATAGACACTTAAAATAGGAAGATCTTGTGCACATTCGGACAACGTGCACAAAAAAACGGGAAATTTGTGCGTATCGTCAAAATACGCACAAAAATCCTAAAATTTTGTGTAAATGTAGGTTGGGCATTTATGCCCAACATTAAGCTTGCCGACGATTGTAATGGTAGGGGCGAATTATATTTGCCCTAGTAACAAGCGGTTAAATTTTAAAGAAATTTTGCAAAATAGGATAAGAAATGGATAAATTGCGGAAAGGGTGGGAATATATCAAATTAGGTGATATAGCAACAACGGTTACAAGTGGTTCGAGAGATTGGGCTAAGTATTATTCAGATACTGGGGCTAAATTTATTCGAATGACAAATTTAAATCGAAATGGGATTAACCTACTGCTTGATGATTTAAAATTCGTAAATGTAAAATCCAATTCATCAGATGGAAAAAGAACAGCTTTACAAGCTAATGATATTTTAATGTCTATTACAGCTGAATTGGGAAAAATCGGATTTATTCCTGAAAATTTTGGGGAAGCCTATATTAATCAACATACGGCATTAATTAGGATTGATCCTAGCAAAGCATATGCAAAATTTATTGCTTATGTCCTTTCATCAAGAACGATGAACCAAACAATTAATTCATTGAATGACGCAGGTGCAAAAGCAGGTTTAAATTTACCAACAATCAGAGCATTATCTTTAAATATCCCCCCACTCTCCGAACAAATCAAAATTGCCGAGATTCTGTCAGCGTGGGATAACGCCATTCAAACCACAGAAAAACAGATCACCAACAGCCAACAACAGAAAAAAGCCCTAATACAGATGTTGCTAAGCGGAGAGAAAAGAGTTAGCGGGTTTAGTGGGGAGTGGAAGATTGTAAAAATATCTGACATATGTAATATAGGCAGGGGACGAGTTATTAGCAAACAAGAAATCGAAAAAAATCAAGGTAAATATCCAGTGTATTCATCACAAACCTTAAATAATGGAGTTATGGGATATTTAGATAGTTTTGATTTTGATGGTGAGTTTGTTACATGGACAACAGATGGAGTTAATGCTGGGACTATTTTTTATAGAAATGGTAAATTTAATTGTACAAATGTATGTGGTGTTTTAAGCTCAAAATTAGAACAGTTAAATCTTAGATTTTTAGCTTATATATTATCAACAGTTTCATATAAGTATGTTTCTCATACTCTTGCAAATCCAAAATTAATGAATGGAGTTATGGGAACGATAGAAGTTAAATTACCACAGTTAGAAGAACAACAAAAAATCGCCGAAATTCTCACAACCGCCGATCAAGAAATCGAAACATTACAACGAAAATTGGAATGTTTGAAGTTGGAGAAAAGGGCGTTAATGCAGGGGGTGTTTTGAAAAATTAGGCTCAAATCGATGATTTGAGCCTAATTTTTTTAGTTTATAGGTAATCCTAATTTTTCAAAAAAAGCATAATTTCTTTCTTTTGCTGCTTTCACTAATTTATCAAAACTAATAACTTCAATATATGCTTTGTAATTAGGATTGTATCCAAAATATCCCATTTTATCTGATGTTTTTGTTAATCCAAGCATATCACATCTCTCAATCATAGTTTCTGTTAAATCACTTAAAATATAGCAAAATCCAGGTATTTCTTCATTTGCTGGAATAGGTCTTCCTGATTTCGTTGTGATTTTCCCTTTTCTAATTCGATTTAGATACCCTAAAGATTGCATTATTGGGTCTTTATCTTCTGATGTCATGTCATTTCTCATTGGACGTTTTATTTCTACAACAGAAATTGATGCTAATGGTAATGAAGAACCATCATTAACTAAAATCGGATTATCAAAAACTTGTAGGCTTAAAATGTCAGGTTCTTTTTTAGATTTATCACTTGAAATTGGCATTGAAGATAGTGTTTTATCTGATGCTAAATAATTATGAAATGCTAACCTTTCATCGATTAACCATAGATTACAAGAATCACTAAGTAATTCATCAGACTCTTTACGCATAGGCATAATTAATTGATGAATAATATCCTCTCTAGAGTATTTTTTATTATCTATTTTTTCAATAGCTTTCTGCAATAAATCAATAATGATTTTTCAATGCATTACATAATCGGCAAGATCTGATTTTTTAATATCTTCAACTTTGTGAAGATATGTGTTCAATCTATTTTTATAATCTTCGCAAGTTTCTTTATGAAAAGGTGTCATAATTTTATGTCCCTCTTCTAATATCTCTTTTTCTACTTTATGTAAAAGAGAGTGCAAGTGAAGATCGATTTTTTCATCGGACAAATTAGGATCAATAATAAGCTCTTCATTATTTATATGACGAAGTATAGGCTTATATCTTGGACTTACTTTATCTACATAAGTAGATATTCTATTTTTACTAGCATTAATATTACTCTCTAAATATTCCTGTAAATGTTCCTTAATCCTAGAAATTACCAGATTTCTGATTTTATTAAATGATAGTTCATGATCATCAAACATGTCACCTATATTTTCTATAATATTGAATCCAGTTCGTTCACTTCTAACATTATCAGTTAAGTAATCTGATGTAACATAGCAAGTATAGAAAAAATCTCCCTGCTCATCTTTTAATGAACTATATAATGCAGGGATTTTTAGTATTTCATTTTTAACTAATCTATTAGCTGCACACCAACCAATATGATGTTTTTTATTATGAGAAGCCTTAAATTTTATATGTGTTAGTTCAAATTTGGTATCATTTATATAAATAACATCTTTTGAGATATTATTATGAATGAGATTGTTAAATTTTTCTCTTAAATTTATCGTGCTTGAATTATCTTTTACTATGAAATTAATAGAGCTATCTCTGACTAGATACCATAGTATATGCTCTAGTAATTGTTCTGCTATAACCTCTAAATCGCTTGGAGATGATTTTCTATAAGAAGAATCAAATCCAATCAATCTAATTTTTGTATTGGTTTCTTCCTGTGAAGAATTTTCTACCTGTTTATCAAAAATTCCCCTATTAGCATTGAAATAAAATTTACACTTTTGAGTTTCTTTGTTTTGATTAAAATATGTACTACACACTTCAACCAGGTCAAATGCTTTTAACCACATCAATCTACCCAACCCTCTACATCCTTTATCTAATTTATAATTAGAATCTAGAGTCTCAAAAGAGTTAAAATTAGCTTCATTAAAACCACATCCATTATCAGAAATTAAAAACTCTTTAATAGGTGAAATATTTTTATTGGCTGTATCAAAGTTTAAAGTATTTTCTCTAATAACTTCTAATGTGATAATCCCCTTTTTTAAATTTCCTTTTTCCTCTATTGCATGAATAGAATTAACCACAGCCTCAAAAACAGGCATTAATCCATGATTTTTAGGTAGAGATGT